>CAYUYD010000001.1:0-12607 GCA_964449105.1 uncultured Planctomycetaceae bacterium
ACCTCGACGTGAGGAATCAACTGGCGATTTATCGTATGATGGTTCGCCTGGCGCACGACTGGCCTATGGCGGTCATATGTGTAGGACACGATATTAACCTGGCAGGGCGCTTCGCCGATGAACTGCTGCTGATGCGCCGCGGGGAGGTAATCGCCCATGGCCCGCCGCGAGAAGTCATCCGCGCCGACGTGCTGAAGGATACATACGACGTAGAAGTGGAATTGATAGATACAGGCGGAGACGTGCCGATTGTTGTCGCACATTAGGATTTTCGATTTTTTCTGACCGCTGCTCGCTGACCGCTGATTGCTATTCAATGAATTGCGAAATTATACAAGGTCTGGAAAAGGTTCCCGATTCGCTGCGAGGATGTGTGCTGGCCGTGGGCAACTTCGACGGCGTTCACCTGGGCCATCAGCGGATACTCACAGTTGCGGGCGGCCTGGCCGCTTCGGCGGATGCGAAGTTTTGCGTCCTCACGTTCGACCCGCCGCCGGCTGTCGTGCTCGCGCCGGATAAAGCGCCGGATTACATCCTGCCGGCGGATGTGAAGCACCGCCTCCTGGCCGAAGGCGGAGCCGGCGCTATAGTGGTCGTCAAAACCACGCCGGAGTTCCTCGCCGGCATCGCGGCCGAGTTTGTGTGCGACGTGCTGGTGGGGCGTTTTGAGCCGAAACATCTGGTCGAGGGACCGAATTTCTTCTTCGGGCACGATCGTCGCGGCAACGTCGAGACGCTTCAGGAGATGGCCGGGCAATTCGGCTTCGATGTAACCGTTGTGGAACCGCTGGAAACGCTCCTGCCGGGGCGGGGCGCGGTGCGCATTTCCAGTTCGCTGGTGCGAGACCTTATTCGCTCCGGCGACGTAGCCGGCGCCGCTTTGTGCCTCGGGCGACATTTTACACTTTACGGAACCGTGGTTGCAGGCCGAGGACACGGACGGCTGCTGGAGTTTCCCACTGCGAACGTCGATCCGAACGGCTTGATATGCCCCGGCGAAGGCGTCTATGCCGCATGGACCGAAATCGCCGGAATGCGGCATCCTTCGGCTGTGTCCGTCGGAACCAAGCCGACATTTGAAACGCTTTCGTCGAAAACCATCGAGGTTCATTTGCTGGATGCCGCCGGCGATTTCTATGGCAGGGATATTGCCGTTACCTTCCTGGCCCGATTGCGGGACCAGCGAAAATTTCCCGATACCGAGGCACTGAAGGCCCGGATTGCAAAGGATGTGCAGCGTGTGCGAGAGATGTGTGAATAATAATTTCCAAACTATCGTTGAGCGGCTTGGCTCGGCTGGGACGTTTCTTGTATTGACGCACGCACGCCCGGACGGCGACGGGTTGGGGGCAATGGCCGCCCTGGCATCGGCGGGCCGGGCCGTCGGGAAAATCGTCCACATGCTCGTGCCGGATGCCGTCCCGCAGCGATATGGGTTTCTCTTTGAGGATGGCGCGCTCGCCGGGGCCGGAGGGTTCGCAAAACTCGCCGACGAATCGGACCTTATCGTCGTCGTTGACACCTGCGCCTTCGCCCAACTGGATGGGCTGGAGGACGGCCTGCGCGCCCGGCGGGAGAAGGTCGTCGTTATCGACCATCACGCAACTGCCGATGATGTCGGCTCGGTCCGATGGATAGATACGTCCGCTGTCGCCGTCGGCGTAATGGCCGAGGAGGTTATCGAGGCGCTGGGATGGCCCGTCGATGCACTCGCAGCCGAGGCGATGATGACGGCTGTGGCGTCCGATACCGGTTGGTTCCGTTTTTCCAATACCGATCCGCGAACGCTGCGTGTTGCGACGAAAATGCTTGAACGCGGCGCGCGGGCCGACCTGCTCTACGCGAAGATTTATCAGTCTGACCGCCCCGAACGCCTCCGCCTGATGGAGCGGATGCTGGCAAGCCTCGAACTTCACTGCCGGGACCGCCTGGCTGTTATGACGATTCGCAGGAGCGACTTCGAGGAAATCGGCGCTCGCGCCGATGAGACGGAAAACCTTATCAACGAGGCGCTTCGTCTCAAAAGCGTCGAGGTTGCAGCGCTTCTGATCGAGGAGCCGGATTGTGTGCGAGTGAGTCTTCGCAGCCGGGCGGGAATCGACGTGGCGGCGATAGCCGCCCGCTTCGGCGGCGGCGGTCATGCACGCGCCGCCGGTCTGCGAACAGACCTGGACATCGAAGAGGCCGGGCAAAAAATCATCAACGCCTGTAAGAAGGAACTGAATTAACCACAAAGGACACAAAGGACACAAAGAACAAAAGAATTAAAAAGTTTTTTCTTTTCTTTGTGTTCTTTGTGCCCTTTGTGGTTATTTTTTTTCTTTTTTACCGATGTGGTGCTTGACAAATCTGCGATTTTGGTTTTAATGGTTTCCTGTTGCAGGTTGCCCGCCTGAAAAGCGGGCCAAAAGGGAAGGCCGTGAAAATCGGCCGCGGACGCGCCGCTGTAACCGGTGACGACCGCCGCAAAATGCCACTTTCTCCGTGTGTAGCGGGGATGGGAAGGCGCGGCGGGAGGTTTTTGGCGACAGTTCGGAATAAGCAGTCTCATCCGGGTCAGGATTCCGGAGCGAGACCGACTCGTCGGACTGTTGTTGAAAGAAACCGGAAGCCAGAAGACCTGCCTGCGACCAACCTGGTTTGACCTCCGCGAGTCGATCGGTGGCCGGGACTGGCTGAAGCATCTTTGCCCCGGAACCTCGACTTGCGAGGACCGGGGTTTTTGCTTGGGCTGCTCGCGGCTGGTGGCTGTCGGAATTGCTCTGCTCACCACACGGAATGCCCTCCGCATTTTCCCCTTCAGGTTGCAGGCCTATGTCGCCTTGCGCCCGGGCGATTAGACCGTCATTCGTCGGGCTTGCTAATGAAGGAGGCTGCTCTCATGTACGGCGCCATCACAGGGGAAGTCTAGGTACGCGGTAGCGAGTTTTCCGATGGGAACGTAAGTGAAATCAGGCAACTTGTCGTTGCCGCAAGTAAGGAGTCACAAGATGGACAAATCAATATCAGTTGCAGCAATATGTGCTGTTGTACTTATGGGCAGCGTTGTGGCCCAGGCAGGTCCGTACGCAACGAATGTAATCTCTTACCAGGCCGGCACCAATGCTTCCGGCGGGTACAACGATCCGAACACCGCGTTAGGCGAACCGGAGCGCGTTACCGGTGAAGGTGCCTGGCCCGGCGATGTTACGATGTTCAACAGCCCCTGGGGGACGGACGAGATCGTTTCTATCGGTGCCGGTGGGCACCTGATCGTCCAGTTCGATCATCCCGTTGTGGATAATCCCGTAGATGTCAACTGGGGTATCGACCTGCTGGTCTTCGGCAACGCATTTTTTAACGATCTCAGTTACCCCAGCGGGATAGCCGACGGCATCTCCGCCGAACCGGCCAGGATCGCCGTCAGCCAGGACAATGTAACCTGGTATGAAATCTCCGGCGTCTATGCCGACGGCCTGTTCCCCACGCAGGGCTACGCGGATACGTCAGGCCCATACGAATATAATGGGACTGCGCCCAGCGACTTCACCATGCCGGTCGATCCGAGCATTGACTGGAACGGCAAGAACTACAGCCAGTTGCTGGCGATGTACGGCGGTTCCGGCGGCGGGGCGGGCGTTGACATCTCCGGCACGGGCCTGGGCTGGATCCAGTACGTCAAGGTTTATCAGGACTCCGGCGACACCTGGAGCGCCGAGATTGATGCCTTTGCCGACGTGGTTCCCGAACCGGCGACGGTGGCCCTGCTGGCGTTAGGCGGTGGCGCGGCGCTGTTGCGCCGTCGAAGGAAATAGTTCGGAAGCAGCGGCGTGCGGGGCCTGTGCAGCGGCGGGCCCCGCCGCCGCTGCTTGGTGGATTACCTGTGAATAGACGGGCGTTTACATTGATTGAAATATTAGTGGTGGTGGCGATTATCGCCCTGCTTGTCTCCATGTTGCTGCCATCGCTGAGCCGGGCGAAAGAGCAGACGCGAAGGGTTATCTGCCTGAGCAACCTGCGCCAGATGGCCACTGCCGCCCACAGTTATGCCGCGGGGTCTGATGATTCCTATCCGATTGCGTACTATTTTGAGTATAAGCCGCCTTTGTTTATATCCTACGCGTGGGATTTCACGTCCATAAAGGACTCGAGCACCGGCAAGACGCGAGTCGAGCTGGGGCTGCTGTGGGCTGGAGCCGGAAGCCTGAAAATCCAGCAGTGCCCGTCATTCAGCGGTGCAGCCAACTGGCAGGAAGACCCATATACCGGTTACAACTACAACACCAGTTACATCGGTCACGGTTCCGGCGAGTCTATCGTCGCGCCGGTCAGGGCCAGTAAGGTTCACGCCCCATCCGACTGTGCCTTGTTCGGCGACGGGCAGTACGCTTCCGGCGCCAACAAGTTCATGCGTGCGCCTTGGCCTAATCCGGGCGATGCGGGCTTTTTCGGAAGGGCGGCGGGCACGCAGGGGTTCCGGCACCTGGGCAAGACCAACGTCGCCTTCTGTGACGGCCACGCCGCCTCGCTCAGCGAATGTTATACCGAAACCGATCCGGCAGAAGTGCCGAATATCGCGCCCGGTACCGGCTTTCTCTCACCCGACAACAGCCTTTACGACCTTGAGTAGTAATTTGTTATTTTTCCAATGGGGTAGGGAAGGCCTTGTCGAAGTCAAATCCCTCGTCCTGGCATTGCCGGCGTAGGCGATCGGCGATGATGGGGAAAATTTCCTTTCGCATCGATATCGTCAATGCGTTGTAGATGTTGGCCTTGACTATGAGCGGAACGTTCAGTCCGAGGGCTTGAGGCTGGATCAGCATTGTTGCCAGAAAGTTCCGCTCAATCGTCTCGAACGGCGGCGTTTCGAGACGGGTTTTACCGGCTACGTCCTTTAGGAACTCGTTATAAGCCCGTATGGCGACCTCCCTGTTGCGGAGATAATCGCTCTGATTGCCTCCCGCCAGTGCGCGATACGCGCTTCGGAGAGCACCGGTCAGAAGGGTTTTGCTCATATCACCCGTCGGCACGCCGGCCTGACGCCGCTTCTCGCCGACGAAACCGTGAAGGTCAAGCGTATAGACGTCGCCTGTGGCCTTCAACGTGTCCTTGATCTCGTCGTAGTATTTTCTGGCGAGGTCTTCCCGCCCGCCGAAATACATCTGCTGGACGGCGTTGGAGAGATAGTTTATGTGCCCGTCGCGGAGCAGGTTGTCGGGCGAATCGAGTTCGCCCGGTTCGCCGCTGGGTTTCCTGACTAGCACCCTCTCGGCTGCGAGGTATTCGGCGTGCGCCGATTCGACGAAACGCCAGTCCGGAAGGAAGTCCACGTACGGTTCTTCGGGGTTATTCGGGTTGGGGCTGTAATAGACCTGTCCGGTCTGCACCAGCGCCTTCAGCGAGTCCAGGTAGATTCTGCCTGTGTTGAGGGCGTTGATTTCGGACAGGCCTTTGCCTTCGGACCGGTGCAGACCCAGGGTTGACCAGTACAATGCGTGCGAGTTGACGTTCCGCCAGTCCATCGGTCCGTAACGTTCCATCAGTTCGAGCATCCAGTTCGGGTCCATGCGGTATTGTTCGACGAGTACTTTTCGCCGGACGAACGCCAGGACTTTCGCCCGTGCGCCGGCGAATTCTTCGGCGCGCATAAGGTTTGCAATAGGCTTGTCTTTCTCGTCGGTCGGTTCTTTCGCCATCCATCCCGGCGCCGAAACGGACGGGGCGCCGCTGTAACGGTTGTAGTAATTCAGAAATGCTTCGTCCGGTTTCACGTCGCAACCGGCGAGGCGTTCAATAAAATCAGCCGCCGCTGTATCAGTTTTGAGTTTGGCGAGGCTTTTCGGGGTTTCGGCTACGAGACGAAACGCTTCGATAGCGGCATCGGGCGAATCCGAAAACGGGGGGGCGCCCAGAACGCCGTGCATCTCGCCGGCCCAGCGGCGCTTGTAAGTCATATGCATATCGTCGGTGTACTGACCCATCTTGGAAAAGAATATCCACGCCAGTTCCTTATGGAGTATCAGGTTGTCGGGGTTGTAGTACAGTCCCCTGTCCCGCAGCAGGCGAATGCCGTTGGATACCCACATCCATCGTTCTTCCGGCGTGTGGGTGGCTACGGAGATGTTCCATGCCATGTCCCACGCATGGTACGACCACACGCCCGGAAAGTGCGGCATCAGGTCGCATATCAGGTCTCGCTGCTGGCGCGCATCGAAAAATTTCCCATCCTCCTTCAGTTGCTGGGACCGCAGCCAGAGGTATGTCAGCAGCGGCGCACGCAGCCCGCCCGGAGCGACCTGTAACAATGTGGTCTTGGGGTCGGAGCCGATGTTTTCGTCTGCGGTAACGGTTGTCAGTTTCAGCCGGCGGCGCTGGGATTCAATAGGCCCGGTCAGCATTGCCGCGCCGGTCAGGGCGGCTCCGGCCACAATCAGCATCACAAGTTGTATGAGGCGTTCTCGTAACATGACAAAGCAATCAGCAATCAGCGGTCAGCAATCAGCGGTCAGCGGTCAGGAGATTCCTGCTAATTCTCTTCGTCGGAATATCAGCCAACCGACGACCAGCGCCAGTATTGTTCGCATACCCATACCGGTCTGTATTTCCAGGCCTATCGTTTGCCAAAATCGGCTGGAATCGGTTACGGGTTGTTTGAATGTTATCAGATACTCCCTTATAAGCGTCCGCCACGGTATATACGCTCCATCGACCAGCGAATCGGAAGCAGAGGTATCCGAGAATGTCGGAAGGGCGACGAAGACACCCTTGACGAGGTAGTAACTGAAGTATTCATAGGCAGACGGTTCGGTCTGACGAGGCAAGCGCGTGGCGTCATGGATGAAGCCGCCGGCCATGCTGATTGTAAAAAACATCATTACCGACAGGCATGCAATCGGGAACGACAGGAACACGCCGAACAGCACCGATGCGGCGGCAAGGAACATTATCCGCAGCAGGATTAACAGGCCCGCGCGGACGAGGTTGCCCTCGAACCCGTCAACTCGCTGGAGGACGGCGATTTCCGCCGGTTCAATCTTTACGATCGTGTCCGGCTGGCGGTTGATGTAAAAGACTATCATCCTGCCGTCGTCGGTAACGATGCGGGGATCAACCATGAAGGACGAGGCCGTTTTCGTCGAATCGCTTCGTGGTATGAACTGGATGAGGCCGGTTTGTGGATTTTCCACCTGCCAGATGCTCTGGAGTATAGTCGCGTCCGACTTGAACGGGTTGAGTTTATACCGGACCTGGAGCGGCGGCCCGTCGGCAGGCGCCGGCTTCAGACCGGCGAAGGTCAGCCCGACGGCCTTGCCGGGCCTGATTAATTTAATTTCGTCGAGGATTTGCTCTCGCAGGGTGGACTTGATTTCCTCCATCGCTTTCCGGCGTGTATAAGCGTCGTCGAAGAGTTTTTCCGCCTCTGCCTTATCAGGGACCCTTTTCTGTATGTGGCTGCGGATGAGGTTGTCTTCGCCTCCCTCGTCGATAAGTTGCTTCATCCTGTACCGAAAGGGTTCGTCGATATTGAACGGTTCGGGCAGGTGAGTCTCGCGGGCGGTGAAAATTTCGTTCTCTACCCCGAGGCGGTCGAAGTCCGCCCTTTTCTGCTGCGTAAGTCCGGCGGCTGCATCCTGCTCAATCCGGGTCGGCTGTTTGCGAAGGTGCTGCGCCAGAAAGTAAATAGAACCCATAGCCGCCGCCAGCAGCAGCACGTTCAGCAGTACGACGCCGCACCATCGCCCCAGCACATACTGCCACCTGGCCAGCGGTTTGCTTGCGACGGTGAAGATGTACTTGTGGCGTATGTCGCCGGTGATGATGCTGGTGGTCAGGAAGATGGTTACCAGGCACAGAAGCAATTGCGTCAGCGAGGTGCTGTAGGCGAGGAACGTCTGGATTCGCCCTTTGAGCGTACCGTCGCCGGTCATTTTGAATCCGACGCCCAGGACGCATACCGCCAGCAGGATGCCAAAGACGACGATTATCCGCGTGCGGGCGCACTGGAGGAACGTTTTGCGAGTAACTGCCCAGATGTTGCGCATCATCAGCGGTCCTCCGCGCCTCCGGACTGGATAAGGTCGTCGATCACGTTGCGATCGACCGGACCATCCTTTCGTCGCTCGGGACTGGACGGCGGCGTTTCTTCGTTCCTGGGCTGCGCCGGTTTTGCTTTCTCTGCCTCTGCCAGCAACTCGGTAATGACGCCGATGTCTCCCGGCGCGCCGGGACTCGGCGGCGGGGGCGATGGGGGCTGGTCGGTCGTCGCAGCCGGCGGTTCCGGTCCGGCGAGGAGTTCTTCAATTACCATTCGTGGCGTCTGGTCCGGAGCGGCACGGAGGAATTCAGCCACTTCGCCTGTTTTTACGGAATCGGACGCTCTGGTCCGGGTCTGCGCCTGGCGGACGATGCGAAGGAAAAGCGCCTCGAGTCTGTCCTTCGGGCTCTCAACCGAAATAACCTGCTTGTTTGCATGTTCCATGACCCTGCGGACCGCGTCGATGACGGCCTCGTCCAGACGTTCCGTAACGATCTGGGTCAGACTGGCGCGGCTGAGCAGGTCTTCCAGCGTCCCTTCGGAGCGGAGTTGCCCGGCGAAGAGTATCCCGACGCGGTCGCAGACGTCTTCAGTGTCAGCCAGCAGGTGCGAGGAGAGGATGATGGTCTTTCCTCTCCGGCTTAACTCGGCGATTAGGTCTTTGAACTGCCTTGCTGCCAGGGGGTCCATTCCGCTGGTCGGTTCGTCGAGGATCAGCAGGTCCGGGTCGTTGATAAGCGCCTGTGCCATTCCGATTCGTCGCTGCATACCCTTGGAGTATTCTCCGATCCGCCGATAGGCCGACCCCGTCAGCCCGACCATGTCCAGGAGCATTCCGATTCGCCGTTTGCGTTCCCGGCGGGGCTGGCCGAAGAGCCGACCGTAGTAGTCCAGCGTCTCGTTGGCGTCGAGAAACGGGTACAGGTACGATTCTTCCGGAAGGAATCCGATGCGAGACTTTGTCCGCACGTCGGAGGGACTCTTTCCGAATACCGTTACGCGCCCGCGTGTCGGGTACAGCAGCGACAGTATTATCTTCAGCGTGGTCGATTTGCCCGACCCGTTAGGCCCAAGCAGGCCGTAAATCTCACCGGCGCGGATGTTCAGGTCAAGGTCGCGCACCGCCGAAACCTTCTCGCGCATCCAGAAGTCGCGGAAGACCTTCGTCAGGCCGACGGTGCGAACGACAATATCGTTATTCTTGTCTGCTGACATGACGGTTGTTTAGCGGGGGCGTTCCCGGCCCGGTTCGCCTTGCGGCTGCTGTCCTTTTTGGATCTTCAGGAGTTCTTCGGATATCCGGTTTGTAACTTTGGGGTCTCTTCCTATTCGCAGGATGGTTTTCTCCCCCGGCGCGAGGTAGTACTTCGCGATGGTCGTGGAACTGAGTATTTTTTCCTTTACGTCCGCCCAGAGACGCGAGGTCATCAGTTTGGGGGCTGCGGTAAGTCCGGGCAGCAGCTCATTGAACCTTTTCGCCCTGCCTTTTATGTCGAGACGGATACTGTTGTCATATCTTATCGCGTCCTCGATAATTTTCGCAGCCTCGCCCTTGGTTTTATTGGAAACCAACAGTTGGTTTATTTCTTCGAGGATTTTGTCGGCTTGGGCTTTGTCGTCGGCTTCACGCGCAGCGGCATAGCGTTTCAGAAGGGGCGGTTTCCCTGTCGTTATCGAACCTGAAGGATCTTCGACCAGATCCTTCCAGATTTCCGGACCGACTGCCTCCCTGAGGATATTATTGGCGTCTCCTATGGCTTTTTTCCTCAGGGCGTCTTTTTCCTGTCGCGCGGTGTTGACGTCGTCAAAGGCGGCTCTGGCAGCAAGCGGCGGGATGCGGGACTCGATCTTCACCGAAGAAATCCTGATTCCACTACGCATCGAATCAAGTATCTTCTGGCTGTCTTTTCGGATGGCTTCGCTGAACTCATCCTGGCTTTCCGTCGTTTGCCCGTCAGTCGCCTCGCCGCCGCCAACCTTGCCGGCAGTGAGGATCATATCCGCCGTAAGCGTCGCAGCCAGGCGGATCGTCGCATTGCAGACAGCCGATCTGACGACCTCGTCGGGTTCGACTATATTGGATACGTAATCGATGACCATTTCCGCGTCGGGCTTGTCGTCCCCGAAGCCGATTCGGTAGTTGCATATTAATTTTATGTGGACCAGGGCGCGGTCGCCCGTAAGCAGCGCGCCGTCCCAGGCGGGGCGCAGCCCCTCGGCGGAGACACGACGTTCGCTGAGCGGTTTGAGCGCATCTTCGGGCGTCGTGTAAAGCCAGAAGTCGTTGATTTCCAGTTTTCGCTCTCCGGTAGGGATTTTTTCGACTCGCCCTATGGGTTCGGGAAGGGACCACGCCAGTCCTTCGCCGAGGACCCTGGCGACGCCTTCACCCTGTATCTTCCCGAAGAGCAGCCTGATTCCGCGTTCGTTAGGCTGGATCTGCGACAGACCCGTGAACACAAACAGCACTGCTACGAGCACCATAAAGAACGATAGCAGGCGAAAACTCAGCCGAAGAGCGTCGGCAAGGGACTTTCCCGCCAGGTCCGTCATCTCGTCGGCGGCGATGTCCGGGTTGCTATGGTTTTTTTCTTCTTCTAGCATGTCTTTTGACTCGTCGTTATTCATCAGTTTTGTTCGAGTTGCCGCCTTCGGACTGTTTCGTTGCCGAAAGGTCGGGAGCCCCGTCCTTGAAGTATCCGACGCTGCGTAGTACCGATGCATCAAGTATGACGACGGAGTTCTGGGACAGTGTTTCGGTCAGGAATTTAAGTTCTCTCAGGAATATAGCGAACTCTTCATTTTCCTTGAAGGTCTTGTAGTACTTCGCCGCCTCCCGTTCGCCTTCGGCCTTGATGAGTTCCGCCTTGTTGTTGGCGAAAGCAAGTATCTGGTCTCTGGCGGTTATTGCTCGCTCACGGATGGTGTTGGCGACGGCATTGCCGCTTGCCCTGTATGTGTCAGCCTCTGTCTTTCGCTCTGCCTGCATGTTGTCGATGACCTTTTTTGTAACGTTCAGAGGCAGACCCAGGGATTTTATGCCGACCGTAACGACCTCAACGCCGTACTCCCGCAGCGCGCTGTCCTTAATCTTCGCGAGTATCTCGTCCTCTATATCCGTCATGCGCATCTTGCCCGGATCGGTATTGATGAAGTCGGCCAGGGGGTGATTGGCCACAACGTCGCCCTTGGCGTCGCGGAGGCTCTTTCGAAGCCATTCTTCGCAATCCTTAACCTTCGCCTGCCCCCTGATGGCCCGTATGAACGTGTCGGCGTTCCTGATCCGCCATCCACAGAAGACCGATACGAGTATATTCTGCTTGTCGTTGGTTCCGGTCTCCGTGTAGGTGTCTTCGAAGATAAACATCCGAGCGTCGTAACGCACCAGGCGCTGGATGGGCCAGGGCCACTTCCAGTGCAGACCGGCGTTTTTTTCGCCGTAGATAACTTCTTCTGCCTTTCCGAAGGTCTTGACGATGGCTGTCTGCCTGTAAGTGACTGTAAAAGCAACGGTGTAGAAAAGCATCAGCACTACAACCACTGTCAGCAGAAAAACGATCCAACCATGTTTTTTCATAGTTTTGCTCCTGTATCAGTAATCAGAAAATCCTAACTAATCCCTAGTTTCCAATCCCCAGTCCCTAATTCTTATTTCTTTCCCAGAGGGACATCGCTCATGGACCCGGACGGTTCTTCCAGGTTCATCCATATCTCGATCTTTTTCCGGTCAACGCCGAGCAGGTACTTGCGCTGGCCCTTTATGCCGGCGCTGACGGCATCGAGGTGCTTGTCGAACCGATACAGCAAAGGCGCCGCATCGAGACACATCATATGAGCATCGAAGGTCTCTGCCCTGGCGCGTTCGGCGAATTCTTTTTTCCATCTTTCTGCGTTGGCTTTGGCGATAGTTACCGCAGCCTGGCCTTCAATCCCGCCGAAGATGTTCTCGGTTTCCCTGTTGGCCCATTCGATCTTTTCTCTTATGAAAGCGTTCATGTCTGCCGGCCCGCTTTGAATGTGCATTAATATTGCAATAGCGTTTTCCTGTCGCTCCAGCAGTCTTTGCGCAACGGTTTTTTTATCTGGGACGATCTTGCCAAGTTTCCGCTCCAGTTCGATTTGCTCTTTCAGCCCACGGGCCGTGTCGCGGGCTTTGCGAAGGGTCTCCGCAACGGCGGCATCCAGGTCGCCGCCCTTTTGCCGGCAGCTTTCCAGGTTTTCCAGGTCATTCTTCAGGGTGATTGAATGCGACAGCGTCAAGGCCAGTTCGGTATCGCCTGAGACTGCGGCGAGCATCTGGTTGGCGTCGGCTTCGGCCTCATAGCGCATCCGGTCCTGCTCTCGCTCGGCGGCGATAACGTCCTGGAAGGCCGGCGCTGCGTCTTTGGGCGGATGGCTTCCGAGTATCTCCACTCGCACGATTTCCACGCCCAGGTCAAGCCCTTGCGAGGAAACTACCTTTGCAATGCGCTCGTGCAGGTCCGAAGCCGCCTTGCCGCGCCCGAAACTCAGTATGCCCTGAGGGCGAATTCGACCTTGCTCGTCATCAGGCAGTTTTTCCAGCAGCGTGGCCGAGGCCGCATATTGAATCAT
>CAYUYD010000001.1:12617-40652 GCA_964449105.1 uncultured Planctomycetaceae bacterium
CGCGATAGGCGATCGCCTCGAGCAACTTCGGCGCGTCGGCGAAGTTATAGCCGAACTTATAGGCGTCATTAATCCGGTAATACACCCCGACAGTTAATTTAATGAGATTGACGGACGGGATTTTTTCTTTCTCGGTTTTTGAGGCCTCGCCTTTATCCGGTTGTTTGGCCACCAGAGTGTCCAGTTCGGTCCACGGACCATGCTCTTCCGTCCAGAGATAAAGCATCTTCCCGTTGACGAGTTTTTCGTCGCGTTCGGTTCCGACGCCAAGTGTAATCTGGTGTATCGCATCGGTTTCGAATTTCCCGGTGGTATCGACAGGCCAGGGCCAGATGAGGTGCGGATAGCGCCGGGGATTCAGGACTCGCTGGGGCTTGCCCCAGTGCAGGACGGTGTACTGCTCGCCTTCCTCCACGACCACCACCGAACTCATCAGCCAGATGAATATCGCTCCGACCAGAAGCAGCGGTACAAGCGTCCGCTGGAGCAGTTTATAGAACCACGTCCCGGAAACCTCGAAACCGAACTGGTAATTCAGCGCCTCGGCAATGGAGTGCCCTATGCTTTCGGGACTGGCGATAAGGTTCAACAGCCTGCTGTCGTAACTGTAGCGAGCCTCGCCGTCGGGAAGCCGCGGACGGTACAGGTCCAGGACGAAATTCAGCACCAGTTCAGCGCCGATGATAATCGCGAAAACGGGAAGGACATATGCGACCACTATGCCGAAGATAGGCCACTCGTAGTGTTCAGCGGCCAGGGCGCAGGCCAGAAGAACCAGGATCAGCGAATCGGTAAAAAGGTACGATCCCGGCGCACGCAGCATCCGCCATGAAGGCGCCTTGGCCATACCGATGGCGTATCGACTGACCAGAAAAGCCACAAACGCTCCGCCAATGGCGAAGAACATGGAAGCCGCATTACCGGCCGATGCCGATACCTCCCCGATACCGCCGACCCACCGAAGCAGGAGTATTCCGGCGACGGCATGGCAGGACGCAAAAACCAGCGTAAAGACAGGGACCATGTACCGCCGCATCCATTTCAGGCGATTGTCGGCGGGAAGGAGTTCGCCGTCCTGGTCCCGGAAGATGCTCTCGGTTTGATCCGAACGCTCTGCCAGTTGCCGGATTTCCTCTGCCTCGCGCCGCTGGAGCCATTGGCAGTAGAACATCAGCAGTGTTATCACCCAAAGTGGCAGCGGAAGGATTACCAGCCACAGCACAGCCTGCGCCGCCGGCGAACCGGTCGCGTTCAAAAGTAATGCCGCCAGCGCTGCCAGCGCCAGCTGCACCACCAGCCCGAAAATTGCCGCTCTTTGTCCACGCTTACTTGCCTGCATGAACTTCTCCTAACCACGAATTACACGAATTATGATTATTATTTGTCTTTCCAAAGAAACCTTTGTGTAATTCGTGTCGTACTAACATTCGTGTAATTTGTTTCAATTTGTGTAATTCGTGGTAAATTCGTGTAATATTCATGAAACTGCTTGCAATAGCCCGAAACGCCTTCATCGAAGCCATTCGCCAGCCGGTCTATGGCATTCTGATCCTCGTAACCTTCGCGGTGCTCGTGCTGGACCTGCCTCTTTCGGGCTACACGATGGGCACCGGAATAGGCGACTACCAGAAAACCGACCAGCAGATGATGGTCAACCTTGGCCTTTCGACGCTGCTGATTTCGGGACTGCTGATCGCCGCCTTCAGCGCTTCGGGCGTCCTCAGCCGGGAAATTGAGGATAAGACCATCCTGACGGTGGTTTCCAAGCCGGTCTCCAGACCGATGGTCGTGCTCGGAAAGTTCGCCGGCGTGGCTGCGGCGATTGTGGTTGCCTACTGGCTCTGCTCGCTGGTGTTTCTGATGACCGTTCGGCACAAGGTAATGCCGATGGCCTCCGACCCTTATGACTTCCCTGTTATCGTCCTGGGCTGCTCGGCGTTTATCCTGGCGGTCATATCCGCCCTTTTTTGCAATTATTTCTTCGGCTGGAATTTTGCATCGTCGGCAGTGGGGTTCGGAGTAATCCTTCTTTCGCCGGCAATGGGGATAATCGCCTTTGTAGGAAAGGGATGGAAGGTTGTTCCTTTCGGCCTGGACATATCGCCCGACATTCTGATGGCGTTGACGCTGACGTTGTTTGCCGTTCTGGTTTTCGTGGCTGTGGCAGTGGCTGCCAGTACGCGCCTGGGACAGGTGATGACGCTGCTGGTGTGCTTTGGTTTCTTCTTTCTTGGTTCGACAAGTCAATATTTCTTCGGACGACTCGCCGATGAAAGTTTCGCGGCAAAGGCCGCTTACCTGCTGTGTCCGAACCTGACATTTTTTTATGTCATGGACGCCTTGATTTCCGACAGGCCCATACCGGTCGGTTACGTGGGGCTGACGGTTGCTTACGCCGCGTGCCAGATCGCCGCCATCCTGGCTATCGGTATGGCGTTGTTCCAGAGGCGGGAATTGACCGCACAGACGGGCGCAGGTTCCTCGTCCGCTCCGCTGCCGGTGTCGGTCCTTGCATGGACCGGCAGGGCGGGGGCGCTCGGTGCAGGTATGCTTGCCCTGACAGTCTCCGACGAATTCGGGTTGATAAACGCTTTTGTCGCCACAGCCGGACTGGTCGTAACAGCCGTCGCCGGTTGGGTGCTCAGCGGCTGGTTCGGGCGGGGCGTTAAGTGGACCTGGTATTTCATGCTCGTCTGCGCAGGGTTGGCGATAGTCCTGGTCGCAGCGATGGGCTTCCGCTCGTCGGCTGACGTTTCGACACCGGTCCTGGCGGTCGTCGCCGCCGCCGGCGTCGTAGCGCTGATATTGCTGCTTCCCAGAACGAGACATCATTTCAATATTCTCCGAAAAACCGGTAATTCGTAACTCGTAACTCGTAATTGGTAACAAACCCGTGAATCACTTGTTACCAATTACCAATTACGAATTACTAATTACGAATTACCAATTACCAATTACTATCATGCCACCGGAACCGCCTCTACTCTTGGTTGTGGTAGTTCTTCTTCCGTCGGTTTGTGCAATTCTTCTCCGAATCGCACCAGTCGGGCGCTGTTGAAGATCACCACACAGGCGGCTACAAAGTGAAACACCGCTCCGAGGATCGGCGTTATCCATCCCGTCGCACTGAGGATCAGCAGCACCACAATGAAGCCCAGCCCCATCAGCAGGTTCTGGTGAACCACGGTCATTGTTCGCCGCGACAGTCGGATCAGGAACGGCAGACGTTCCAGATTGTTGTTCATCAGTGCGATGCTGGCTGAATTAATGGCTACATCGGACCCCGCCGCTCCCATCGCCACGGACAGGTCGCCCGCCGCCAATGCCGGTGCGTCGTTGACGCCGTCGCCGACGACCGCGACGACCTGTTTTTTGGCCTTCAACGCCGCGACAAGTTCCAGTTTGTCTGCCGGAAGCACCTCCGCCTGGACCTCTGTGCATCCCATTTCTTTGGCGACCCGTCTGGCCACCGACCACCGATCGCCCGTTACCATCACCAGTTCGCCGATGCCCATCTGTCGCAGTTCTTTGAGTGCATTGCGGGCTTCCGGACGGGTGCGGTCTTCCAGCCCGACCCATCCGAGCGCCTTTCCGGCGCGGGCTACATACAGCGTGGAAAGCCCTTCAGGTTCGACCATGGCCGCATCGGACATTGCGGACATATCTACGCCATGTTCAGCCAGCCAGGTCTTTCGCCCGACGAGTATTTTCTGTCCATCGACACTTCCGCTGACGCCCTTACCGGTGAATTCCTCAAAATCGACCGGTTTGGACGGCGTGATTCTCGCCTTCCGGGCAATATTAACGATTGCCTGCGCGACGGGGTGCTTCGACATCTGCTCAAGGGACGATGCCGTTTTGAGAAGTTCTTCTCCGTCGATGCCCGGTACCGGCTGGAGACGTGTAACCGCCAGTTCGCCCGTCGTCAGCGTCCCGGTCTTATCGAAAATAATGGCAGACAGGTTCCTTGCCACTTCCAGCGTGGAAACGTCCTTTATGAGTATCCCCAGCCTGGCGGCGCAGGACAGGGCGGCGACCATCGCCGTCGGGACCGCGAGAATCAGCGCGCACGGACAGGCGACAATAAGCATGGTGATGGCCCGTTCGACTCCGCCGCTGTTGCGGGTGAAGAAAAGCACTATTCCGGTGATCATAACGATTGTCGGCGTGTACCATCCGGCATATTGGTCAATCAATCGCATAATGGGCGTTCGTGTCCGCTGGGCCTGTAGGATAAGGTGGCGAACCTTGCCGAGCGTGGTATCGTCGCCTGCCCGTGTAACCTTCACGTCGATAGCGCCGGACTGGTTCGACGTGCCGGAAAACACCTCGTCCCCGACGACTTTATCAACCGGCAGGGACTCGCCGGTGATGTTGGCCTGGTTGACCGAAGTTTGCCCAGATACGATTACCCCGTCCGCCGGGACGTTATCGCCGGGGCGGACGCGAACGGTATCTTCTGCCGTCAGGGCCGTCGGGTTGACCAGTTCCTCGGTTCCGTCGTCCCTGAGACGGTGTGCCTTGGTGGGGGAGATGCGTATGAGGGATTCGATAACGGCTTTGGCGCCCAGTGCGGTGCGAGTTTCCACCAGGTTCGCCAGCAACAGGAAGAACGCCACGACACCGGCGGTGCGGTAATCCGCAAACGCCAGCGCGGCAATGACCGCAAGGGCGACAAGTTCGTCCATATGGGCGTGGCCATGAAAGAGACCCTTGACTGCATGGACGATTATGGGAATCCCCAGAAGCACCGCTCCGATCAGGGCCAAAGCGTCGGCGAAGATGTTCCAGTCTCGCTGCCCGTCAGAAAAGGTTGCGCGAGAGAAGATCGGAATCAGCGGCACAATGTACGAACAAAGCACCAGCACGCCGCCCAGGAGTATCCCGACAATAAGTACGCTTGCACGGACGGTCTGCGCCTCGACCGAGTCCTTCAGAACATCGTGAGCCATTCGCTTCTCCGCAAAACAGGAATTATTAGTTCCGACGCCAAATGGATTAATCAGCGAGAATATCCGCCGGTTGTCATTGATACGCTTCGGCCCAGCCGGTGGTTCTGCTAATTTGCGATTATTCCAGAACGCGAAACGCTATCCGCACCGTCTGAAAAATGCAATGGTTTTTGTGTAACCGTTCAGGCAGTGCGGCGGGTGGGTTTGATTATTAGGCCGGGGCGTGCCGCCGGGCAGTAATTGGTTACCGGTGAATTCCGGCAGGGGGGCGGGAGATAACTACGCCGGTTCCAGGGCACGGAGGATTTTTTGTCGTGTCTTTGTGGGGAAATGAAGCATGGTAAAAAGGTCTTTGGGGAAGACGACGAAACAATCGGTTGGGTAAAGATAATCCTCGCCGGATTCGTCGATGATCCTGATCATATCGAGGTCTTCTTTGCCTTCATCGGGAAGCATCAGGTAGAGTTTATTCGCTTCAAGGGAAGCGGGATATTCTTCATTGTTAACGCACAGGCATAATTGTGTTTTTCGCTTGGCCATTTTACTTTTCACAGTTTTCCATTTAATTCATTTTGCTCAAACTGACCGATTCCTATAAGCCCGAAGGGCTGGTGGATGGTAGCCGTGGGCGTAAGCCCACGGTAAATAAGGTTTTACGAAAACAAGCCCCGAAGGGGCGAAGGAGAAAAAATGCGAACTTTTTGGTCATTCTTACATCTCCGGCACCCCTTCGGGGCTTTTTCTGACTTCTTGTTTTCCGTGGGCTTACGCCCACGGCTACTATCCGATACCCCTTCGGGGCACAAGGAATCGGTCGGTTTGAGATTTTATTATAGCAAACTAATCGGGTTGGGGGAGACGATTTTCCTGCTTCATTGTTTTCGCCTCGATTTGCTTCAGCGCCTCGGCAGCGGCCTGGCGAACGTCTTTGTCCTCATCCTTCAATAATTCACGCAGCGAGGGAATCGCATCCTTCGCCGCCGGGCCTATCTCGCCCAACGCTTTGGTTGTCCAATAACGGGTCTCGCTATCTTTGTCCTTCAAATTACGGATAAGGGCAGGGACTGCCTGGATACCGATCCTGCTTAGGACTTCGGCGGAAAACGTATCTGCATAACTTAGTTCTTCCCGGCCGATATATGCATCTTTCAAGGCCTCGATTAACACGGGAACGGCTGGTTCGCCAATAGCGACAAGGTCTTTTATTATTTCTTCTTCGTCCCGTGGTTCTTTTTCTTTCACCAAACCCAGATCGATAAGCCACCGCCTCACCCTGCCGGGGTCTGCGCCAAGGTAGAAAGCGCGCAACTCGTTCACCAGTTGCCGGGCCCTGTATTCGGGCGTGGTGGTGTACCACCAATACAGGCCCGCGAATACCGCAGCCGCCAGAATAACTGCGGCGAGAACCATCCATTTTTTGCGATGTTTCATGTTCACCCCTGTCAGATTTTCATTTTTTCGAAATTGTTTCCAGGATTCTGAGGTAACTCTGGTATCGCCTGGGGTTGATTTTACCGGCTTCGGCGGCGGCTTGGACGGCACAGCCAGGTTCGTGCGTGTGGGTGCAGTTGTTGAATTTGCATTTCGGCGCGAGTTCGGCCAGTTCCGGGAAATACCAGGTCAACTCGGCTGCGTCCATTTCCACAGCCAGTTCTCGCACGCCGGGCGTATCGACCAGCATCCCGCCGGAAGGAAGTTCGTGCAGCGTAGCGGCAGAGGTAACGTGCCGTCCTCGCTGGTCCTTCATTCGTATCTGCCGAACGGCCTGGTCCGCGCCGGGCACCATCGCGTTGACCAGCGCGGATTTGCCCACTCCCGACGCGCCGGCCAGTATGCTCCGCCTGCCCCGCAGCGCCTTGAGCAGTTTCCGCAGGCCCTTGCCAGTTGTGGCTGAACACCGGAACACCTCAATCCCCCCGGCCTTCAGTTCCGCCAGCAGTTTTTTGTCCGGTTTGCCGAGGTCGATTTTGTTTATTACGATGATCGGCTTCATCTCGCCGCGCTCAGCGACGATGCAGAATCGGTCTATCAGGGCGGGCCTGATTTCCGGCTGATGGACCGACGCGACAATCAGCAGCGTGTCCATATTTGCGGCTATGACCTTTTCGAATGCATCATCGTCGTATCGGTGTCGCCGTTTTCCGCTGGTCGGCTGGGGCCGGGAAAGGGCAGACCGTCTGGGTTTGCGGTAGAGAATCATCCCGTCGGCGCGCTGACCGTCGATTTCCTTCCCGCCTGATGTGTGCCGCTCCTGCGTCAGCGCGACGGCGACCTCGTCCCCGACAGCCAGTGCTGATGAACCCTTCGGCGGGCGGAACGTTCCCGCCAGTCGGCAGAGCAGGTCCTTTTTGCCCTCGCCGATGCGAACGGACGCTCCGCCCGGAAACAGGCCCGTTACCATTGCTACTGCATCTTCGGAAGGAGGGGTTTGTTCGGCGGAAGTCTCATCGAGGTTTGTTCCGGGTCGGTTCGGCGGGAGTTTGACGCGCAGAGGCTGGAGCGTCTCGGATGAATCGGCGTCGAGCGAATCGGTCTCTGCTTCGCGGAGGCGACGTTCCCAGTCCTTTATCCGCCGCTGTGATTTTCCCTTTCGTTGGGACATGTTCGCCATTCTGCCTGAAAGAGCGTAGATTCGCAACACCCCGGGTAGATCGCAGACCCATATGTATGGCCAGGCCGCAGAGAAAGATCGCCGATCTGGTCATGAGGATGGGCGTGGGCGGTATCGTGCTTATGCTCGTGATTGTGTTCCGATTCGCCGGAGTGTACGTGCAGATAATGGCGGGGACTGTTGCGAATCGCGCGGCGCAGACCCCAAACAAAGTACATCAGGCATAAGGTCATCGGCAACCATGCGGTTATTTCGCCTCGAAACGATTCGGCAAATTCTTTATCCTGCTTTTATCTCGAATTTGATTTTAGGAGTTCTTCTATTTTGCCCGGTTTATTTCCCCGAGCATCTTTGAAGTTTTGAAACGAAAAGCGCGATAAACCATATGAAGAACACAGGGATCAACATTATGATGCCCAACAGGGTTCCGTTTTTGATCATGCCGTCTGTTTCCATCTCCAAAAATTTACCACCTTCGTATCCTAAAATATGATCAACTAATATCATAATTGCTGCTCCCCACAGCATCAGACTCAGAAATCCTAACTTGTATTTCTTTTTCAAAAGAAACCATAGTAAAGTCGCTGTAATCGCAGCAATAGATGTTGTTATTAACCACATAAATCTATGTTGTTATAATTTGGATTTTCTTTTCGCGTATTTTTGCGGCTTTGTTTGCGACTAAAACCATTACCGCCCACGCTAAACCAATCGCAACAGTCATTGCTACACCGATTGTCGCCATTTCGTGTAACATCACAGGGATATCAGCGGGGTTTTGCATTGCCGTCAGGAATGGTGGATATGCTACAACCTCCCCGTGAGCGATATGCTCAATCGCCAACATCGCAACTCCGCCCCAAAGCATTGCGTTTAACCACCCCAAGTGATATTTCGGAGCAATCTTTTTCCTTACACTTGTTATTATTATTGCTGCGGTTGTCGGTACTAAAAAACAAGCCATGTTTTATCTCCTGACTATTAATATTTAATAAATAAACCGACCTTTTATTATTTTAACGCAACCCTTCAGGCCCATTTGGGGCCTGCGGCGCCCTGTCTGACCGGGCAATGCACCCGGCGGCAAAATACCAACTCTTCAATTCGGTTTATATAGTATGCGGTTTGTGCTGTTTTGCAAGTACTTCCTTTAAAATTTTCAAGCAGAGGGCATCGGGCGTCCCACCCGTGTTGCAGTTCACGGGCGGGACGCCCGTGCCACGAGCAACACCGCTGCGCCTCCGGTGGTTCACTATCGCGGCGATGCCGACGATGACCGACGAGACGATCACTATCATCGCGCCGGTCGGAAGGTCTGCGACGGCGGAAATAATGAAGCCTCCCAGCCCGCTGGCGGCGCCCAGCAGCATCGCAACAACCAAAGCCCGCCCGTGTCCCTTGACCAGCAGGAAAGCGGCGGCTGCGGGATTGGCCACGAGACTGTAGATCATCAATCCCCCGATTGTCTGGAAGTTCACCGTCAGCACCGTAGCCGTGAGAATAAGGAATATCGTCCAGACGAGCGTTACGTGCACGCCGGCGGCGGCTGCGTGAAGCCGGCTAAACATTATCGCCCGCATCTCCTTGTAGAACAGCACGACGAAGGCGACCTGAGCAGCCGCTACAACCAACATCAACTTCACCTCGGACCAGCCGCAATGGATCAGGCTTCCCCATAGCAGGTTGCGGACGTCGTTGTCGGAGATGCCGTACCTGGCGAACATCCCGATGCCCAGGAACGCCAGGCCCATCGACAGCGTGAACAGCAGGCCCATCAGGACGTTAATGTCGATTCGCGTGGTTTCCGGCTCGAGCAGTCCCAGCAGCATTGCCGTTACGATTGCTCCAGCCAGGGCGGGGATAAGCAGCATCGGCCCGGACAGGCCGAACAACGAGCCGAAGACAGCACCGGCCAGGGCTGCGTGCGAGACGCAGACGCCCAGGAACGGTATCCGCATCCCGATGATGTACACGCCGAGCATCCCGGTCGATGCCCCAGCCACCGCTCCGCCTACCATCACGGGCGCCCAGTAGGTCAGGTCAATCATACCTCGGCCCTCCCCGATGGGATTACCGCGTGCCGCCCGCCGTCATGCACCACTGCCAGCCCGCCGCAGTAGAGTGAGGCGATCCGATCGTTTGTCAGCACTTCGACCGGCTCACCGTCGGCGGTGATTCGCCCCGCCTCCAAAAGCACTACCCGCCGGCAGCAGGGGGGTATGACCTCCAGTTCGTGGCAGACCAGAATCACGGTCAGACGCACTTGCCGACAGAGTTCCTCCAGCACAGCAACTATCCGCTCGCGCCAGAACAAATCGAGATTGGCTGTCGGCTCATCGAGAATAAGCAATTCAGGCTGCTGAACCATTGCACGCGCGATTAGCGCCTTTCGCTGCTCCCCGCCGGATAAATCGCTGTAGGCTGACCCGGCCAGTCCGCCCAGCCCGAGCCGGTCTGTCCATTCATCGACGATACGCCAGTCATCCCTGCCCAGCGGACGAAACAGTCCGGCGATACCGCTTCTGCCAATGGCGACGACTTCGCGAAGCGTCAGAGGCATCTCGCTGTGGGCGGCGAGAATTTGCGGAACGTACCCGACCCGACGGCGAAGCCGGTTCAAGCCTGCCCTGCGGACGCATCGACCAAACAGTCGCACCTCGCCCGTCGCACCGCGCTGAAATCCCAGGCAGCATTTCAGCAGCGTGCTCTTGCCCGCGCCGTTGGGGCCAAGGATCGTAACAACCTCGCCGGAAGCGACGGAAAAAAGATGCTCGACGGAAAGAATTGCCCGCCCGCCCGCGCGGACCACCAATCCGTCAATCTGTATCACCGATTCGGTCATTGTTACTTTTCCGCGACAAGTTTGGTGACGTTGTCGCGGATGAGTTTATCGAAACCGTCGCCGGTTGGAAAGTTCCCGAAGACAACCACCTTCGCCCCGAGTCGCTTGGCCAGTGAGTCCGCCAATTGCCGACCGGCTGGGAGATTGGCGATGATTATCTTCACTCCCGCCGAATTTGCCGACCGGACGGCTGTGTCAATCTCGCGGATACCGGCGATGTCGGAACTGCCGAACGTGGCTACCACGTTCAAACCCAGGTACCGGCAAAAAGCGGCCTGGTGCTCGCCGGCCAGCACCGGTGCGCCCTTGAGATTCGCCGATGCGATTTGCCCCCTGGCCCATTCGCCCAGCGACGCCATTCGACCGGCGATCTTTTCCAGCCTGGCGTCGGCGGAGGCGCGGTCGAGCAAGCCGGCCGATACGAAGGCCTCGGCTGTCTGCCGGCAGGCGGAGATGTAACTTTCCGGTTCGCACAGCCCGCCGGGAATCTTTATCGAGGCGACCTGCAGGCCGGCGGCTTTGAGGTCCGACAGTTTCGTCTCCAGCGATTCCTGAAAGTCCTGTCGCAGAAGCACCCGGCAGGCGCGGAGATGCTCGATCTGCGAAGGGCGTATGTCGAAAGATGCCGGGCACATTCCCGGTCCGGCCAGGCGGAGCACCGACTTATCCTCGCTGAGAAATTCCTTCGCGGCACACTCCAGATACGACGTACTTGCCGCCACTGTCGGCGGGGGCGAGGTCTCTTTCCTGCCGCACCCGGCCACGACAATCAGAGTCAGACAGTACCCCAGGATTGCTCGATAATGTTTCATGGACATATCCTATTACGCTCGTTACGGGCTGGTGATGATTTCTTCCGTTTGGCTCATGATGCGGCAGATGACGCCGTCATCGCCTGTTCGCCTGTACCACGTCCGCCGCGAAATGGGCGCCCGCGGACTTTGAACCTTTTCCGAATCAACATTCGGTCCGGCGCTCCATAAGACCCATCGGACCGGCGAGTCGGCCGGGATATTGTACAGCCTGCCGTCGTCGGTAACCCAAAGGTCCCCCTCGCCGTCAGAACAAGGGAACTTGTCGGGCACCCATAAGTAATTGCTGTTCTTGACCGGCGTATTGTTGTTAACCATGTCGCCCGGGGCGTTGTATTTATAGGTATGGCCTGGGTTGAAGGGGTCCTCGATGCCGACCATGCGTCGCAGGTCAGGCCCGCTCGGCAGGTATCCGCTATCCGATAACTCGACGGGAAGTTGCCACTCGTGGCCGTGCATGTCCGGGTTGCACGAGACGCGGACAGGGGGCAAACCCTGCTCGCCGTCGCCGGCGTACATCTCCAGCGCCGTGCCGATGCCTCGCAACTCGGCGTGGACCTTGACAACCCGCGTCCGCTCCTTGGCCGCCGAAAGACTCGGCAGCAGGATCGACACAAGCAGCGCGAGAATGCCTACTACGACCAACAGTTCCACCAATGTGAAACCTTCGCGTTGTCGTTGTCGTTCGTTCACCTTTTCCGTTTTCGCAACAGCGTCAATGCGGAGAGTCCCAGCAGTGTGATTGTCGCCGGTTCGGGTATTACCTCTGTAACATAGAGTTCGTAGCCAAAGGTCCCGTCGCTGCTGGAACCGGATTCCTGGTTAAAAATGCCGATTACGTCAAACTGGCCTGTCGGAACCGGGCCGAAATCGACCATCGAGCCTATCGGCATCCGGAGTTTGAATATCCGTCCCTCGCCGTCGGTAACGGTGCAGATGCGGGCGCCCCATTCTTCCTGCCCCCAGCCGGAACTATTGACCATCGTCAGGCCGTTGATGCGGACGTATCGGCCCTGGAAGTATTCCCCGCCGGAAAGACGAGTTTGGTCGAATATGTCTTCGTGTGTGGTCGGGTTGCCGTCATCCGGATTCACTACCATTGCCAGTGTAATCAGGTCCGGCGCCGGCATGCCGTAGTCGGCCCCAAGCAGTGTAATGGTGAAATCGAAGACGGGATTGTTGTCGTGATTTTCATTAATGTTTGTTTTGCCGCCGTAGAAGCCTGCAAAGTTGATGGTTACCTGCACCATGTCGCCCTTGCGGAAGTGATGGCCGGTGGCAGGGTCGCCGTTACTGTAGTTCAGGCGGTTCATTTCGGCGATCCACTCGTCGTCGCTGTAACTGAACGCCGAATTTTTCCGCCAGGTGTTGCCGTAATTCTGTCCCATCCAGCAGGCCGTGCCCGCGTGGTCGCGGACATCGACGGACTGGACGAATATCTGCCACTGCGCGCCTATATTCCAGGCGTTCTCCGGAGTATAGGGCAGGTAGTTCGGCGTCGGGTCGAGCATGTCCTCCGGGTTGTTGAGGATGACGCCGGTAACGGTAATCGAGTACGAACCGCTCCAGGTTCCGACGCCGTCGGCATCGACGGACTGGATGTTCCAGTGCGTCTCTGCCGGGGTTTGTGCCGCAACAAGCAGCAGTGCAACTATACCAACAACGAGACCCTTCGATGTGTTTGCGAGCATGAGTATTCTCCTTAATTCTGCTTTTGAGCATGAGCCGTTATTCTGTAAAATCTAACCTGTACTGGCTGGGTGGCACGGTCAAGTCGAAGACTTGGCCGTGGCGCACGCGCGTGGTAACACCACGGCCAATCTCCACTTTGTTTCGCTTGACCGTGCCACCCGGTAAATCTTGACACGATCAAAACCAAGCGGTATTACTTGTCTGAAGAAAGTTATTACCACAGCCGGCGGTATTACGAAAGAGAAAAATCGTATGAACAAGAAAATTTTTGAATCAGTTTCTGTTGACCCCCGAATTGCTTTCTTCGACCATCATGCCGAGATGTGGGACGAGGACGTTTCAGCCATTGAATCCAACATTCGACGCCTGGAAGAATTGCGAGGAATGATGGGACTGAGCGCGGGTGTGGACCTTTTGGAGATCGGCTGCGGGACAGGGCAGATTACGCCCTGGCTTTGCTCAGCCGTCGCCCCTGGCCGGGTAGTGGCTGTGGATTTTTCGCAGGCCATGCTGGCCCGGGCACGCGCCAAGGATATCCCCGCCGAGTTCCGCCTGCTGGATATTTGCAGCGACAGGCCTGAGGGTGAATTTGACCTGGCGTTATGTTTTCACAGTTTCCCGCATTTCCGCGACCAGGCAGGGGCATTGGCGAATATCTCCGCTGCCTTGAAGCCCGGCGGGTCGTTAATCGTGATGCACCTTGCCGGCAGTGGGGCGATTAACGCGTTCCATAGCGGCGTCGGCGGGGCGGTGGGGGGCGACCACCTTCCGGAAAAGCACCTCTGGCTTGAACTTCTGTCCGATGCCGGGCTGAAACTTACACAACTTATCGACCGCGACGACCTGTTCTTCCTCCGCGCCGTAGGCAATTCTTGAACCTCGGACTCCGGTATGGTAAAAAGAATGAAGAAATACAGTCATTTTGAAGGGGAGCAGGTATGTCTATACGACGCGGACTGTTATGTGCATTTTCGATTGGGATTCTCTGCTGTGCGGCGCGTGGTCAGACGACCAAACCTGTCCCCAAGGGACCCGCCCAGCCGAGCATCGGGAAATTCGACGACTCCTGGCTTGGCGAAATCGCGCTGGAGCAGTTGACGCAGGTGGTCGCGGCCCAGGGGGATTCTCTGGGAACCGGCGAAAAGTATCTCGAACTGGCCCAACTTATGGAGAAGGCGATACTGGCCAGGCTGACCTGCGGACATGTGGATGAGTTAAAAAGCCTGAACGATATGGTCTTCGTTCTTCGGGCATGCAGGCACCTGCCTCTGACCTATGAAATCAGCGGTGATAGGAAATTCGCAAAATGGCTGATAGAGCACCGTGCGGTTTCGCGTCGGTTGTTCCGCGCCGTCGAGGACATCAGGCTTCCCGAAGATGCGCTGAAAAATCTGCATGAACTAATCAAGACGGAGGAAAAGACGGTTATCGAGTATCCGGACCTTGCCGTCGCCTTTGCAACCTCGCTGCCGATGAAGCACTATCGCCCGCAGCCGGAAGAGGCCTCGATGCTCGATTCCTTCCAATGGTACACGGATCCCAAGGCCGACTTCCTTCGCTACGACCTGAAGAAGATGCCATACGAGATTTCGCGTTACCTGGCGTCCAGTCGTCTTAATATCAAAGAGCGCAAATGGGCGGTTACGAATTACTACAAAACTGCAAACCCCGCCAGGAGTTACTTCGATTTGAAATACGACTATGACCACTACCTCAAGGGCGAGCCTAAGAAAATCGCCGATATCCCATACACACTGCCCAACCTTCGGAAAGTCGGAGGGGTTTGCATTGAACAGGCCTACTATGCAGCCGAAGTTAACAAGGCACTGGGCATCCCGGCGACAATTGTGTACGGGCGAGGCGGCAGCGGAGGGTCGCACGCATGGGTCGCCTGCCTGAAACTTACCCGCGGGGGGAGCGAAGCGGAATGGGACAGCCAAACCGGTCGGTATGAATCGCAACTCTACTACATCGGTACAGTCAATGAACCGGCTACCGGCAAGGAGATACTCGATTGCGAACTTGCCCTTGTCGGCGCTGCTGCCGGTCTTCCGCTGCAGCGGCGGGAACAGGCCGATGCCGCAACGGTGCTGGCGGGTATTGTCGAAAAGGTCAGGGATAAAATTGCCGAGGGCGACTTGTCCGTACTGGAAAAACTGGCCCAACAGTACAATCAAAGTCCCGCTAAAACTAAAGACGGCAAGGATGCCCCAAAACAGCAGGCGCAGACGGGCTGGATAAAGGCTGAACGAAAAATCGGCCTGTCGCTCGTGGAAGACCTTATCGCCGGCGCCATTGAGCAAAATCTAGCCCACGGCCCGGTTTGGGAGTTTATCATCGGACTGGCCAAGGACGGCCGCCTGCCGGCGGATCACCTCGACCGCTTCTTCGAAATCCTCGTTACACGAACCGCCAAGCAGTATCCGGACTATAGTTGCCGGCTGATTATGCGAATTGTTCCGACCATCGCCGACCCCCAGCGACGGGAAAAAGTCTATAAAAACGCGTTTAACATCTACGGCAAGCGACCGGACCTCCAGGGATGGATTCTTATTGCACTCGGCGAGGACTATCAAAAGCAGGACAAAAAGAAGCAGGCGCTGCAGGCATATGAACAGGCGGCTGGGCGATGTGCCGATCTGGCGGAGATTGTTTTGGAGGCCTCAGGACGGGCCGAATCAATGTTCATCGAGGCAAAACGAAGGGACTTGGCGATTAAGATGTACGGCAGTCTCTTCGCCAGGGCGAAAAAGGCCAAAAAAGTCCACTCTGCCTTCCGCCGGCAAACAGCCCACTACCAACTCGGTAAGCGTTTGGCGCAATTGCTGATAGATGACGGAAAGATGTCCGCAGCCAGGCGTGTCGAGGCGCAGATTGATTAACCGACAGGCTTATGGCGAACAGAAAATTATTTGACGATGAATTCCTTCAGCGGCTTGGGCTGATAGCCAAGCGGATTTCCGCATCTTCGCACGGGGGCGGGCAGAGGCGGACCCGCCGGCTTGGCGACGGGCTGGAATTCGCCGTGTTTTGAAAAAACAGAAACCGTGACCAAAACCCCAAAAGAGGTAATTATCGTATCTGTCCCGAATGGCACATGAGAGACTTAATTCCGGATGTCTCGGTAGATCTCGTTCCAGTTCGTGTAGTCCGCGTCAAGCACCTGGACCGTGGTGACATTTCGGATCGCGGAAAGATCGACGGATGACTCGCCGATCGGCGCGTGGGTGTCGTAGGCCTGGCCGAACATATCGGTCCGGCTGGCGCAGAGCAGGATCATTCCCAGTCGGTCGCCGGCGGCGGCGAGGATGTCGGCGAGCGATTCGCCGCCCGTTTGGGCGAAAATCACGTGGCCGACGTTCAGGGCGTATCGCAGGTTGTCGGCACCGACGCTGTCGATGAACTGGAGCATTTGCGAGGAATTGTGGTAGGACTTCCGCGGATGGTGCTGCATGTGAAGGACGATTTTTCTCTGGCTGGCCCTGCGGCAAAGGTCTTTCACGCAGGCAAGGAACCGCTCACTGGCCCGCTCCCAATCGCATTGGTTCTCCGGGATCCGATGCAGGCTGATCACGGCGTCGGCAGCGCCCAGCGCCGCCATCTTGTCCAGCACGTCGTCAATCGCGCTTACGCTTTCGTTGTAACGGAAGTCCAGCGTGTCCAGCAGCGTAAGGTCGGGATAGAAGTTCAGTCCCGTGCTGAAATCGACTACCAGGCGGACCTTCTGTCGCTCCAGCCAGCCGCGCTCGCGCCGCAGTTGGGACTCGTCGCGGCTGTGGAGGTAGGTCCAGTCCAACTTCACGCCGTCAAAGTGTTGGAAGAACGTGGGCCAGCGCAGGATCGACTCCTTCAGGTCCGCCATGCCTCGGATGGCAACCATGCGGTCCTTGACACGTGGAGGAGGAGCCGCCGGTGAAAGAACGCGGACGTCTCGCTCGTCAATCTCGACCTCGAACAGCCTGACGTCGCCGCCCGCGATCGCGGACTTGCCGCTGCTGCCTGCGTCGGTGTTCTCGAATCCCTGCGGCCAGTAGCCCACCGCGCCTTTTTCCGACTGGTCAATTGGCAACTCAACGATGCTCCGGATCGACCCGCAGCGCGACTGAATGTCCAAGCTTTTGGCTTGGAGAGCGTTGTTGTGGATTCCCAGGACGTACCTGCCCTTTTCCTTGCGGCAGGTGATGAAGCCCAGACCCGGCCCGACCGAGAATATCTGCTGCTTTGTGAGGGCCTGTTCGAGCGCCTTTCGCGCATGGGCGAGCATGGCGAACGGGCAGGGCAGCGGTTTATCCACTTCCGGTTTCACAGTTGTCGCGGCCGCTTGGCCGTGGCCTCCCAGAAGCGGCTTGGAGTTGATCGCAAAAGGACTCAGCAGGAGCGTGATCCGCCCGTCGCCAATTGGGATGTCCGCGACGGCGGGCATTTCGGCGCAGGCTGCCCGCACTGTGGCCTCTTGGGGCAGCTTGACGGGGCAAAGGCCGAAGGCGTGCTGTTCAGGCGATTCTTCGCCGTCGGCCCATCGCACCACGCTGCCGGTGGGGCACTGGACCGGCTGGCCTATCTCCCATTGCGGCCAGAGCGCCCTTGCATTTTCCGCCGTAACAATCACCTGCCCGCCGCTGCGAGCGAAGCCCTCGAGCTTGTCCCGCAATTCATCATCAATGGAGAGTTTGCCTGCGACAATAATCAGGCCGTACTGCCCCATCACCCAGCCGGGGGCGTCCGAAAGCAGGCAGTCGGCCATGTCGCCAAAGGGCGTGGGAGTCAGGAAGCCCCGTTCGTCGTGGTAGTAGCTGGCGTCCTCGTAGCCCGGATATAGCACTGAAAGGACGTGGTGCGTCAGGTAGTCGCCGGCCTGGTAAGGCGCGCCGCCCCAGACCTGGTACACGTACACGTTTTTCGTGTAGAGATGGCGGGGGAATGTCCACCCGCTGAAATGGTCCAGAAGGAGCGCCACCGGCGCGTGCATCACGCCAGGCTGGCCGTGCTGTTCGACGAACCCGGCCGCGCCGGCCTGGATGGTTCCCACGGGCGTGAGCGTAATGCTCGTTCGGTCCTTTTCCATCTGAGTCTGCTGGCCCTTGAGGCGTTTCTCGACGTCGTCCTGTACAATCCACCCCTGCTCAAAGCCCACAGCCACGCAGTTGTAGAGATAGTGCGTGTAGAGGAGGCGCTTAAGCAGATTCAGACTCGTCCCGCAGGTGGGCCCGTAGTTTTTTTCCTCGGAATAGCCTTCGCCCCCGTAGTTCTTCCAGCCCCAGCGGTTGAACACGGACGCGTTGCCGAACCAATGGACGCCGTACTGCTTGCCCGCGCCGCGGATGAAGCTGTAGTACACCTGCGAGTTGGGCAGGGCTTGGGCGGTCTCGGCCCCGATCAGCACGTGGTTGCCTTCTTTGAGGAAGTAGTGCCCGAAGCACAGCGACACCAGCGTGCTCATGTGGTTGCCCAGGTCGTCGCACATGCGCTGGAAATGGCGCTGGAAGTTCAGATACTGCCGAAAATGGTCGGTCGGGCAGGGACACTGCTGGTTCGCGTAGCCGCCGATGTAGCGACCATCCTGCTCGCCGTTGTCGAATCCAAGGAAATGATCGCCCAGTTCGCGCTGGAGCATCTCGACCGTTCCCGGCGGCGGCATGAAGTGGTTCCACTCGCCTTCGTATGACGAGCCGGGCACGTGGCCCCAGATGTCGAACAGGTACAGGCCCTGCCTCTTGATCTCGGCGACAAGATCAGGGAAGTTACTCGCCTGGACCGTCGAGTAGTGAGGCCAGATCACCCGCCCGAGCTTGAATTGCCTGACGTAAAGCTCGATGTCCTCCTTGAAATTGACCAGAAGCCCGTCTTTCTGGGAAAAGCCTCGCAGCGTCATAAACTGCGTGCGATTGTCGAACGTGTCCCAGCAGGGCACGGCAATCGGGCGGCGCGAATAGTCGGGATGTTCCCGGGGGTCCAGCAGAAACGGATAGTGGGACGGCATTGGGGGGTTCTCCTGCTTGGAGTTCTGCCCACGACCATCGCGGGCCTCTGATTTCTGATTGTCTCTCATTTCCATGATTCTTCAAGCCTTTTCCAACCATCGGGATGGGAAGCGCGCCCCAGACATCGTACCCCCCTTGAATCGCAATAGCGGTCGATCCAGTTATCCTCATCATGATCATTGCCACTCAATTACGACTGTTTCCCACGCTTCCACAGGCGGAAACGTCACGTGAGTTCGGCCATCCCGTGCCAAGAGCGGAACGTCCCGCTGAGCTTCCACGGCGTAAGCCCGCCGAGCAGACCGTCCGCTGTTGCGAATGGCGACCTCGACGCCGTGGGCCACGACTGCGGGCCAACTGGGCTGCCAGTTCACTGCGTGCAGGATTGTCCGGTGCTGCTGCGGCTGCTCCATGGCGATAATCTCGACGGGGCCCGGAGCATTCGTCTGGACTGTGGGGTCGAGCCGCCCCCCGGCCGCCCAGTGTACAAGCGACATGATCAACTCGTGGATATCGTCCACATAGTCGTAGCACGGAAAGGCCGCCAGATACGCCACCCGTCCCCGGCCGTGCCGATTGAGGACGATGGCCGGACGTTCGGTGACAATCTCCGGCGCGTATATCGCGCTGACTGACGATTGACGCACCTCCGCGGGGTCCACGAGTTGCCGCACCGGCGCATTGCCCGGCACCGGCCAGAAATCCTCGTTCACCGGCCTCCGCGGCCGGGCAATCCGCCCCAGACCCAGGGCGGCCTCTCGTGGACGAACATGACACTGCGAACAGTGCACTTCAAAGAAAGGCGTCTCCGCGTGTACGTTCTCGAAGAAACCCTCAACCCGGTCGTCCGGGCGGATGTGAATGAACGACGTTGCCAGGTCCGGCGTTTCGAGGTAGTCGGCGCCAAGAATGTCTGACAGCAGGAAATTCTCCCGCAGGCGGTACTGCTCGTCGCGCAGTCCGGTGCGGTGAGTGACGACAAGCCCGCCGCCACCATTAACATAGCGGCGCAGAGCCTCCGCCTCTGGCTCGCTGAGCACCTCAACGCTGTTCATGTAGATGACCTTGTATCGGTCCAGGTCGCCTGGCGTATGCCTGTGAAAGATGTCGAACGGGATATTCTCGCGGAGCATGGCCTGCACGAAGCCGGCGTTGCCGGCATTGTGCATACTGCCTCGCTCAGCGTCGCCGCGTACCGGATTCCATCGCCAGTGCGTGTGTCGGGGATGATACAACTGTGATTCGTGGCTGAAATATAGCCCCACATCAGCCAGGAGCTGCCCGCCCAGGTATGGAAAACGCCGGCTCGCCCACTCGTTGACCTTCTTCATGCGGACGTACTTCTTCTTGGAGATGGTCCCGTCCCAGAGCATGTCGTCGATGTATGTGATCGAGCTGCCCAGGGAAAGGACGTAGGCGAACTGCTGCTTGAGGAGTCCTTCCTGTTTGGGGCTAACCTCGTCGGAATGGTGTTCCGCAATGGACATGTGGCAGTCGAAAGGCAGATTGCGCGTGAACCCCCTGACGCACTTGAGGTTGTAGCTGTGCTTGTACTGATCGCTGAGGAAGGCGATGTCCTGTCCCGTGAAGTCGGCCGCCTGCGCCATCCCGACATCGTAGCACAAGTTTCCGCCCTGGTTAGCCCCGACATACTGGAACGTGATCGCACAACCGGGACGGGCTTCCAGGACAGTCCGGCGCAGGTCCATCGCCCACTGGTTCACCCACCCTGTGGCATGGTGCAGATACGCCCCGACCTCCGGACGCTCCGGGTCTTTCAGGACGTATTGATGATTCGGCCCGGTGAAATCATCCGGCAGTTGCCGCCCGGTTTCATCGAGGTACCTCTTCTGGCAGTGCGCGCAGCCGCAATGCCGCCGCCAGAAATTGTCAAAAAACACGCCGTCCATCTCGTAGCGGCTTACCGATTCCCGCACGATGCCCAGGAAAAACTCCCATGCGCCCGGCCGGTTCCAGCAGAGGTTGCCCCACAGGCGAGGACTGGACGGAACCCTGTCCCCGATGAACTCCGTTCGCCACTCCGGATGAATGACAGTCTCGCACCCCATCTCGTAGGGCACGTAGTAGCCCATGAACTTCAGGCCGTGGCGGCGGCAGGCGTCGATAGCCTCGCCGATGATGTCCCGCCCTTGCAGGCGGGGATGCTGTTGGCCGATTCTGCTGGGATAGTACAGCCAGCCCGTCGGGCACTGCACGTAATGCACCAGCGTCTGCAAACCCGCCTCCGCGATGGTCGCCACCAGGTCTTCGGGATTGATCTTGGAGAGAGCTTCTGGAGGCGCGTCTGTGACGGTAATGTCGAAAAGCACTCGCAAGTAATTGTCGCGATACCACTGTTTTTGTTCTGTCATACCATGCCTCCTTTTCGGCGTGGAAATTAAACCGGGATTTGCCGGATGGCCTTGCCCGGCTACGCAGCCGGTCAGTTTGGCGCACACTGTACTGCCCCCCCGAGGCTACGCAAGATTTTTTCTGTAAATTCTGTAAATTTTTTTTCGGAGTTGCATAGGCGAGTCAGTCGTTCTGTTCCACGTTCATATTCAAGTATCGCCTTCCGGTCAGCCAGCGTTCATCCGTCTCCATGAGCACCGCGCTGACCAGCCGGAGAACCGCCCACGATACTGCTTTCTGGCTCCAGGAGCAGTGGTCCTCTTTCGGCGGCGGCGACGCCACACGGCCTGCTGAAAAATCGGTCGGTTTGAGTTATACTGAATCGCATGGCTGGCGGTAAATTATTTGACGATGAGTTTTTGCAGCGGCTTCAGCGGCTTGGACTGATAGCCAAGCGGATTTCCGCATCTTCGCACGGGACAGGGCAGAGGCGGACCCGCCGGCTTGGCGACGGGCTGGAATTCGCCGACCACCGCGCCTACACGCCCGGCGACGATATGAGGCTGATGGACTGGCCATACTACGCACGGATGGAACGGATGCTGCTTAGGCTGTTCCATGAGCACAGCGAGGGGATCGTAACGATACTCCTGGATTGTTCCGGTTCGATGTTTATGGGCGGGCAGGTCGGCAAGTTTGATTATGCCCGCCGGACGGCGGCGGCGCTGGCATACGTGGCTATGTCCGGGCTGGACCGCGTACAAATCCAGCCTTTCAGCGGCGAATTGTCCGAGGGTTTGCACACAGGCAGAAACCGACGGCAAATATTACAGGTGCTGGAATACCTCGAAGCCCTTGCCGCCAACGGCAGGACGTGCCTCGGCGCATCCGTAGAGCAGTACGCCCGAAGATACAATGAGGCAGGAACGGTAATCATCCTGACGGACATGCTGGATGCCGAAGACGACCTGGCCGGGGCATTGTCGGTATTGCGCCAACGCACCGGCGATATAATCCTGCTGCAAATTGTTGACCGCTGCGACGCGGCTCCGTCAATCCTGGGCCCTATGCAACTCGGCTCGGTCGAGACCGGCCGCCGATTGAACCTCAATATAACCGAAGATGTTTTGGCCTCCTACGCCGAGCGGTGGGGTGAGTTTGTGCGTTGGACGGAGAAAACCTGCCTGTCAAAGGGAGCGATTTATCTCCAGGCCCCGACGACGGCGCCGTTCGAACGCCTTGTGCTCCAAGTCCTTGAAAAGGCGGGGGTTCTGCGAGTGTAAGGCGACAATAATAACTGCTTTTATAGCCTGACTTGGCTTTTTGGCAAGGTGTTTGGGCTATTCGCATCTAACTAATTGTAGATAAGGGAGTTAGGGAAAATATTCGCAGAAAACGCCATAAAGGGCGTTTTTTTGTTTGGAATAGCGTAAGGCGAAACGCTAAACTAGCAGAAGGCGAAGAGGTCGTCGGTAGCCCGACATCTTCACAGAATAAGGGATACAACCTTGGCAATGGTCGGTTATGATGACCGGAGTTACTTCGTGGACGGTCGGCGGGTGTGGCTGGCAAGCGGTACCATTCATTACTTTCGAGTACCGCACCAGTTATGGCGTGACCGGCTGATCAAGGCCAAGCGGGCGGGGCTTAATTGCGTTGAGACCTACGTAGCGTGGAATTTCCACGAGTCCCGCGAAGGCGAATGGGACTTCCGTGGCGACAAGAACTTGCGGGAATTCATCGTCCAGGCCGGCGAATTGGGCCTGTACGTTATCCTTCGCCCCGGTCCTTACATCTGTGCCGAGTGGGATTTCGGGGGACTACCGTCCTGGCTGGTGACCAAGAGCGGAATTACTTACCGCATGGCCAACGCCGCTTATCTGCACTATGCGGGTAAGTATCTGGGAAAGGTCCTTCCCCGTCTGGTGGATTTGCAGGTAACCCGAGGCGGGAATATCATCCTTATCCAGAACGAAAATGAGTATTGCTACACGACATCTCCGGATCGTCTGAATTACTTTCAGTTTATCAGCCAACTTTTCCGTAAGGTCGGATTCGACATCCCGATCATAACCTGTAACGACCTTACCGAACCGCGAATCCCTGATACGATTGAGTGTTACAACGGCTACTCGGGGTCCGTCCAGTTTCTCAAGCGTTTGCGGACGCTCCAGCCGGACGCCCCCATGCTCGCGACCGAGTTCTGGCCTGGATGGTTCGACTACTGGGGTGGACAACACCAAGTCAAAGATGCCCGGGAAGTGGCCAGACTGGCGCTGGAGATCCTAGGCTGCGGGTGCCAGGTCAATTACTACATGTGGCATGGCGGGACGAATTTCGCCTTCTGGGGCAGCCGACTCACCGCCGGCGATAATACTTGGCAGACAACAAGTTACGACTATGACGCACCCCTGGCAGAGGGTGGGGGACTTACCGAAAAATACTATCTGACCAAACTGGTTAACATGTTGGCAAAGCATTTCGGTCATATTATCGCACAGATGCGTATGGAAGGTTCCGGTGTAACGGTTCACGATTCCACGCAGGTGCTGAACCTGTCAGGCCCGCCGGGAAGACTGGCTGTAATCACCAATAACGGGCGGGATGAAATAACTTCCGCAGCCGTTTCGTTGCCCGACGGAAAGGAGATGGAGGTTTCCCTCCTTCCGATGGGCGCTGTTGCCGTTCCGATAATGGTGAGACTGGCGCCGAATCGCCTGCTGAATTACGCCAACCTCATGCCGCTGGGCTTGTTCGGCGCCGACAACCTCGTATTGCACGGCCCGGCGGGGTGGGAAGGGCGTATCTGCATTAATGGTCGGGAGATTCGACACAGAGTTCCCGAAGACGACAAGCCGCTGATTCTGGAGCACTGCGACCAGAAAATCATCATAATCAACAGCGACCTGGCCCAGCGCACCTGGGAATTGGGCGGTTCGCTCGTTCTTGGTCCGAAGTTCGTCGGCGAGACAATTGAGGACATTACACCGGCTGTCGGAATGAAGCAGTACTCGATTATCTCACCTGAAGGCCAGGTTACCAGCAAGAAGGTCAAACACGTTCCGACCCACAGGCTCGTGCCGCCGAGGCTGAGCGTATTCGAGCGAGTATGTGTCTGTGAAGAACCGATTGACGACAAGTTGGAATGGGATAAACTTGACCGCCCCAGGGACCTTGCCGCTTTAGGCATCGATCAAGGCTATGGCTGGTATCGTCTGGTGGTGGATTCGCCCAATGCCGTCAAAAAACACATGTTTCTGCCCGGCTGTGAGGACCGCGCACTGATTTACGTGAACGGGGATATGGTTGGCGTTTGGGGGAGGGGGCCGGAAGCGGTGCGTAAGCCGATTCCGGTGTCCTTCAAGCGAGAACGGAACGTGGTGGTTTTCCTCGTCGATAACATGGGCAGGGAGTGTCACGGACCCAATTTAGGCAAACCCAAGGGCATATTCGGACAACTATGGGACGCTAAACCGCTTCGTCTGGGCAAGTTCAGGATTCGCGAGGGTGGCGATTTCTCACGTCGAATGATTCCGCGAATTATGACTCACATGCAAGCGACGCTCGAGTCCAAACCGATGTGGACTGCCGAGATAGCGTTCAACCTCCCGAAGATTTATCCGATTCACCTGTCTTTCACCGACTTGCCTTACAGCTCTATTGTTACCTGCAATGATCGACAGGCGGGATTTTTACCCAACAGCGGCGGATATGGCGACGTAACACTCGGAAAGGAGTTGAAGAAGGGCAAAAACACCCTCAGGCTGCTGCTGTGGGGCGACGTCAATCCCAAAGACCTGGAAAAAATAAAACTCCATCTGCTGACCGAGTCAATCTCAGCCGGCGGTAAAAAGTGGGCGGGGCGGAAATGGTCCGTACCGTCGGCGACCGGCGGCCGCGTCGTCGGCAAAGGCCTGCCCGCATGGTACCGCAGCCGATTCAAATACACCAAGGCGCCCGAACCGCTTTTCCTGCGAATCAGCGGTACGAAAAAAGGACAGATTTATCTCAACGGCCACAACGTCGGACGGTTCTGGAACATCGGTCCGCAGGAGTATTACTATCTTCCCGAACCTTGGCTGGCGGATGAGAACGAGTTGCTGATCTTTGAAGAACAAGGACATATCCCATCTGGGAGCAGGCTCGCTTTCAGACCTGCCGGTCCGTACAGAGACTGATTTTTCTTAGACGGATTTTTCTTGCCGATGGGAAGTCTTTATGGTAGTATAAGTTATGGCCTTGTGGCAGCATACTGCCGCGGCGGTGGTTGAGGCCAGTAACGGGAGCATATGGTCGAATCTCATGTATGAAGTCCAGGGGCAATTCGAAGGGTAGAGCCATGCATAACGTAACCAAAAAGGAAATTGTCGATCGTATCGCTGAACGAACCGGAGCCAGGCACGTGCTTGTCAAGGAGGTCGTTCAGGGTTTTCTGGATGAGGTTATTGCAGAGCTGGTCCGGGGTAATCGGCTGGAGTTTCGAGACTTCGGCGTTTTTGAGGCGAGGGTCCGGGCTGCTCGCATGGCGCAAAACCCCAAGACGCTCGAGCGGGTCCGCGTGCCCGAAAAACGCACCGTACGTTTCAAGGCCGGAAGACTTATGAAAAGAAAAGTCAAAGGCGGGAGCGCCTGAATCTGTCGCCGCGGCGACTCGCCTGTCCGCCGTGGCGGGCCTGGGATGAGACGGCGGCGATGGTGGGGGATACCTTCCAGCGGGGATACGGGGACTGATGCGCAGGGTTAAATATAGCCAATATAGCTTGGTCCAATGCCGAGAATCAAAAGAAAGGCAAGTTAAGTGCTCCGTCCACTTAATTCAAGTTGAAAGCGGTGTAGTTAATAAACCAAACGTTCAAACTATGGCGAAAATCACCAAAGATCTTGATATTTCAATAGAGGAGTTAATAAAATAAAACAGACTATGATTACCAAAACAGAAAATTATTACTTAAACCAACCCATAAATGAAGCGACCGATTTAAAAGAATACACAGCCGAAGAATATCAAATGTTTGAGATGGCTGGCTGGGTAAAAATGTTAGAAGATGAAAGAATATATCATGGGAAAGAAACTAATCTAAACGGGAGTTTGTGGGACACGGTAATCGGTGCTACTAATGGCAAAATTTACAAAATTTCTTTGCTAATCATAGATGCGGACAAAAAGCATATGGGGAATATTTTCAAATCAACACTCGATTATATGATTAAAGAAATGGGCAAATATAGCGAACATCCATTTTTATCTAAAAGATATATTTGGGACGCACCAGAAGGAAATCTAATTTTTGAACAATTAAGTAAATTTGGACAATACTGTATAAATATTTTTATTACTTCCAGTTCTATAAGAGAACAAGTGCAAAATTATATTTCTAAACACTAGAAAAAAATAATTATTAGCTTATTTCAAAAGTGCAGTGTTGCGCGAGCAACAAGTTGCTCATCCTACCGCTGGGCGAATATCCGCCGGATCGAGGCGGCGTGAATCCTTGCGATGGGATGGAGTTCCCGGAACAAGAAAAGGCGGGTCATCGGCCGCACCTCGGCCCAGTCTACTTGCTATGGTATCCGGCTGGCTTGCCCTATGAACAGGAACATAAACTTGAGTGGTAGGTATGATGCGGGGATTGGGTGAAGCAGCAGCGTATGTATGGAAGAAGTTCAACGATCTTGGACTGCATCCCAGTCCATCATCACGACTAGGGATGATGTTCTCGTTATTTGAAAAACGCGACTTTATTCCTGAGGGGGACTCTGATTTCGAGCTTGCCTGCGAGGCGCTTCGTGATATTACGCTGTTGGAGTTTGCTTTCGATCAACTGGCCGAACCGCATCTGCTTGATTCCGCTATAGAAAAATTGCGTCTACTCTTGAAAGACTCTGCATTGCCCCAAGATGATGACGACAATACACCAGGGCGGGACACCCAGGCAGAGATATATGTTGCCAGTATTTGTCAGGCTGCAGGCCTGTCTCCGAAATTCTTGGAGCCGGACGTTGTGGTTGTCCTAAATGACAAAGAATATGGGATAGCCGTCAAACGCCTTAAAAGCCTTGCATCTCTGGAGAAACGGTTTCACGGCGCTTGTAAACAGATCCAGAAAGCTGGGAAGCCCGGATTCATAGTCTTGGACATGATGATGGTCTTCAATCCAGAGAACCGCAGGGTTTGGGCCACCACATCGGATGCTCATGTAGCGAGTGCGCACTCCCTCGCGTGCGAGAAATTTGTTGGCGATTACTTTGATAGATTCCGTAAATGGCAAGACGGAAGGGAAGTGCGCGGCGTATTAATACTCGATCATCTCGTCAGACGGTTTATCGACCAGGATGATACGCCGCGCTGGCAACTAAATGGATTCGCGTACTCCGTCAACATGTCCCCGCACAACGAGCGCAGGAGACGGGAAGGGGATGCCTTCTGGCGTGCATACGAACGTGGAATACCTTACTCCTCCCTGTCAAAGTGGATGTAGGACCGGCGGGTGGCCGGGGCAAGGGTAGTTGATGGGGGAGAAGAGAATATTGAATAACGAGCACGGAATGTCGAATATCGAATTGAAGAAACAGCGGTCCGGTCTATCCACGAGCCGCGACTGTAAAGGAGCGGTCGGACCGGCGTGAAAGTCTGAATGACCGCTCCCTCGCGGTCGCGGCTCGTGGGGTACAGACCCTTTTAAAACGCTTTTCCGTTGACGTTTGCGCGCTTAAACGTCAACGGAAAAAAGGGGGGTAGCGAAAAAAATAAAAAATATTTCCATCATGGCGGACAAGCACTTACGTCATTTCG
>CAYUYD010000002.1:0-34557 GCA_964449105.1 uncultured Planctomycetaceae bacterium
AGGCTCGGAGTGAGGTTCTATCGGGAGGAATTGAGACCGGCTTCGACAGCCGGCATCCGCCGAGTGCTTATCATCGGCGCAGGAAACGCAGCCGAAGCACTCCTGCGTGAAATTAACCGGATGAAATCAGAGCGATATCGCGTCATCGGGCTGGTCGATGACGACCCGACAAAGAAGGGCATATTCATTCACGACGTCCCCGTCCGCGGTACAGTTGCCGATATCAGGCAAATCTGCGAAGAAGAAGAGAACATAGACGAGATTCTCATCGCCGTTCCCTCGGCTACGCAGAAAGAGTTGCGACGGATTATCAACGTCTGCCAGGGAACGAAACTGAAATTTCAGACCCTCCCTTCAATGGACGCGCTGATCGACGGGCGTTTCACCGTCAGCCAGTTCCGAACGGTACAGATCGAAGACCTGCTCGGGCGAGAGGCGGTAAAACTGGACACCGACGCGGTCGCGGCTTTCATCAACGGCCGAAGGGTGCTCGTTACCGGCGCCGGAGGGAGCATCGGTTCGGAAATGTGCCGGCAGATATGTCTGTTCGCACCGGCCAAACTGATACTGCTGGAGCAGACCGAAAACGTCATCTTCGACATCGGAAATGAACTTCAGCATGATTTCCCCGATATAGATATCACCTCGATTATCTGCGACATCTACGATCGCCGGCGGGTAATGGACGTGTTTGAGTCGGAGAGGCCCGATGTCGTCGTCCACGCCGCTGCACACAAGCACGTTCCGCTTATGGAAACCAATCCGTGCGAGGCCGTCAAAAACAACATCTTCGGGACCAAGAACGTCGCCGACGCTTCCTGCGAGTTCGGCGTGGGCGAATTCGTCCAGATATCCACCGACAAGGCGGTCAATCCATCATCCATAATGGGCGCTACCAAGCGTGTAGCCGAGATTTACACGCAATCGCTCAACGGGCGGGCCGGCTGCCCGACGCAGTTCAAATCGGTGCGGTTCGGGAACGTGCTGGGCTCGAGCGGTTCGGTCGTTCCGACCTTCGAACGCCAGATCCGCCGGGGCGGGCCGGTTACCGTAACCGACCCGGAAATGACACGGTACTTCATGACTGTCCCGGAGGCGTCGCAACTGGTCCTCCAGGCCGCTGCTACGGGGTCCGGCGGGGAGATATTCCTACTCGATATGGGCGAACCGGTAAAGATTGTCGATCTCGCCCATGATATGATAACGCTCAGCGGCATGAAGGTCGGCGAGGACATCGACATCGTCTTTACCGGCGTTCGCCCCGGCGAAAAACTATTCGAAGAACTCCGCACCGCCGGCGAAGACATCGCGCCAACCGTCCACCCGAAGGTCAAAATCTGGAAACACCGTATCGTCGAATGGGAACGCATCCAGCAGGTGCTGGAAGAACTCCGGTCATTGGTAAATTGCTCCGACCGGGGTAAAATCATCGCCGCCATTAAGCGGCTCGTCCCGGAATACGACCCGCAAAACCCGCCCTCGGCGAAAGCCGACGGATTGCAATCCGTCGGTTCTGTGCAAAAAATAAATACGTAAGGATTCTCCGTGAGCAAAAATAATATCCCCCTCTCCAGTCCCGACATCACCGATTCCGAGCGCCGGGCGGTGACGGCTGTCCTCAAGTCCGACCGTCTGAGCATAGGCCCGCACACCGAAGCGTTCGAAGCCGCCGTGGCTTCACGAGCCGGGCGAAAGTTCGGCATCGCCGTCAACTCCGGCACGTCCGGGCTGCACCTGTGTGTCAGGGCGCTCGGCATCGGCGATGAAGACGAGGTTATTACCACGCCGTTTTCGTTCGTTGCCACGACGAATTGCCTACTGTTCGAGCGCGCCCGTCCGGTCTTCGTCGATATCGATCCGGAAAGTTACAATATGGACCCTGCTGCAATCGAAGCCGCCATTACGCCGAAAACAAAGGCCGTCCTTCCCGTCGAGGTCTTCGGAAATATGGCCCATTTCGACGAATACGAACGCATCGCCCAAAAGCACAACCTGCTGATGATAGAGGATTCATGCGAGGCCCTCGGTGGGGTGTTGAACGGCAGAGCGGCGGGAAACTTCGGCGACTGCGGCGTGTTCGCGTTTTATCCCAACAAGCAGATTACCACCGGCGAAGGCGGCCTGATTGTTACCGATTCCGAGGAAATCCGCGACCTGTGCGCCTCGATGCGCAACCAGGGAAGGGCGACCGAGGCCTGGCTGTCGCACGCCCGTCTGGGGTACAACTATCGCATGAGCGAAATCACTGCCGCGCTCGGCGAGGCGCAGATGCAGCGCCTTGACGAAATCCTCGACAAGCGCCGCCGGGCAGCAGAAATGTACAACGATGCCCTGGCCGACGTGGAAGAAATCCATCTGCCGCCAATGGCGGAGCGGGAAAACGCCAGTTGGTTCGTCTATGTAATCCGCCTGGCCGACGAATTTACCCAGACCGACCGCGACGCGATTATCGCGCATTTGCGCAAAGCCGGTATAGGATGCAGCAACTATTTCGCTCCGATTCACCTCCAGCCGTATATCACGGAGATGCTTGGCACAAAGCCGGGTGATTTTCCCATAACTGAAAAAATCGCTGCCCGCACCATCGCCCTGCCGTTCTTCGCGAACCTCTCCAGGGCACAAGCCTTGAGGGTAACAGAGGTCTTGGAAGAGTCCTTCACTGTGCTGCATTCACGGCAAGATTAAAGGCGAAAAAAAATTTAGAGCGGGCTTTTATATTGCCGAGATTTCCTGATAGAATAAATATATAAAGGATTTCTGGCGGGACGTTAAAATCGTCAGTACTATTCATATCGGGAATATGGCATTATTTGGATTTTGTCACGAGTATCTGTCAGCATTTGACATGAAAGGGCGTCAATTATGATTAGTAAACGAGAAAAAGGATTTACCCTAGTTGAGTTGTTGGTGGTCATCGCGATTATTGCACTGCTTGTGTCGATCTTGCTGCCGACGCTAAGCCGGGCCAAGGAACTGGCGAAACGCGCTTCGTGTTCCGCGAATCTGCATTCGCTGGGCCGTTCGGTTTACATGTACGCAAATACCTTCAGAGATTTTATTCCTACATTCATAGATGGCCCCACCGACTTCAGTCCCTACACTGTCGGCTATAAGTATAACGAGGAGGCGCCGGCCAGGACGTACGGCAACAGCCGAGGCTGGTTTGCCCTCGTAAAAAAGGGTTACGTGTCGTTGGGGGCGTTCGGTTGTCCTTCCGACGGTAAGTTCAACAAGGACAACTACGAACTCACAGGTGTCCACGATTTCAGGCCTTTTGCCGGCATGGCCCCTATCAGTTACTCTCTGCAAGTGACCAAGAAATGGGCCGGCGGGGTCAGCGGTGTCGCGCTAACCACTTCCGGTAACAGCGGTGTAGTCATCGCCGCGGATCGAAATGGCTTTACGAAGTGGAAGACATTATTAGATACAATGTCCGACGTAGATAGGGACACTAGTGTTCTGTGGGAAAACAGTACTAAAATCAACTCAGCGAACCATGGACGTGATGGCCAGAATGTGCTGAGGCTTGATTCCAGCGTTGCCTGGGAGAAAAGCGCCCTGTGTGGATATAATAAGGACTGCATCTGGACTGCCGCCAACAACACGGAACTGGGCGACCCCAACGTTCTGGCAGGCAGGACTCGCGATACCGAGGACAGCTACCTGATGCCCTAGGAACGGCCGACGCGGTTGGGCGAATATCGGCCTTCGGCAATATCGTCAGATAGATTCTGAAGCGTTCGGAAATCGCTGGTGGGAGGGGAATATCAGGTGCCGTAGGGTAAAACCGTGGAGGAAACGGTCATTTTGTTACTAACCCATCCCGTAGAAAGGTTTCAAGTCAAGTTTGCCGAATGGCTGGGGGTTGAATCCGCCTTTGCCTTCTGGAAAGGCCGAGTGGCAATGTATGCCATTCTCAAATGCCTTGGCATCGGCGAAGGCGACGAAGTCATCCTGCCCGGTTACACCTGCGTAATGGACGTCAACCCGATCGAGTATCTCGGCGCCAAGCCGATCTACGTGGACATTGAACCGGTGACCTACAACATGGACGTAAGTCTGCTGGCCGAGAAGATCACGCCACGGACCAAGGCAATCGTCGCCCAGCATACCTACGGCTACCCGTGCGAGATGGATGCGATCATGGAGATTGCCAATCGCCACGGAATCCCGGTAGTGGAAGACTGCTGCCTTGCATTGGGGTCGAGATACAAAGGGCGATTGTGCGGGACGTTCGGCGTGGCTTCATATTGGTCATTCCAGTGGAATAAACCCTTCACTACCGGCATCGGCGGAATGGCCACTACCGATGATACTGAACTGGCTGAAAAAATCGAAGCAATCCGCAAGGCCGAACTCGTCCGTCCGCCGGCGAAGGCTTCGCTGATGCTCACGATTCAGCGTGTGATTTATCGGCTGTTTATCTATCCCCGCACGACCGCCCTTGCGACGAGCATGTTCCGCTGGTTGACGAAAAAACATCTGGTCGTCGGCTCGTCCACAACGTGCGAGTTTGAACCGACGATGGCGGAGGACTTTTTCATGGGTATCAGCAGCGGTCAGGCGCGGGCAGGTCTGCAACAGATGAAGAAAATTGAAAAAAATATCGCACATCGCAAAGCAATGCGTAAAACTTACGATAACCTGCTCTGCGAGGCTGGCTGGAATGTGCCGGAAATCCCCGAATACATGGAGCCGGTCCTTGTCCGATATCCGGTCCGAGTGGCCGATAAGGAACTCGCTATCGCCGAAGCACCCGGCAAGTTTATTGAGTTGGGAACGTGGTTCGAATGTCCTCTGCACCCGATTGAGACGCCGATGCACCTTTACGGCTACTTCGAGGGGATGTGCCCGGTGGCCGAGAAGGCTTGCAGCGAAGTGGTCAACCTGCCGACGCATCCGAGAGCACACGAGGCGACTGCCAGGAAGTCAGTGGAGTTCGTTACCGGTATCGGTCGGGCCAATTAATTACTACTACGGACAAAACGAGAGCCATGAACAGAAAGATCGCATTTGCTGGTGGACTGACGGCCGATATCGATTATTTCGTCGAATGGCGGCCTTACCTGTAGCGGCGTCCCATTCTTGACGCACTGATGTTCCTGGGTGACCTCAGCGGAAAACGCGTACTGAAAATCGGGGGCCGGTCAGCACGTATGACCAGTTTGTTCGCAATGCTGGGCGCTCATGTTACAATGTTGCAGAAGGGCGGCGTTTCCGAGGCGCAAGCCGAGGTGGAAAAATGGGGCGTCGCCGACCGCGTTCGGCTGCTGTCCACCGACGGTGGATTCGACCAGATAGAAGGAGAAACCTTCGACGCCGTCTTCACAAAGAGCGTGCTATGGTCCATAGAACATCTTGGGGAGTTCCTCACCGCGATCGAGGCTCACCTGTCGGAGGGAGGAAAGGTCGTCTTTGTTGAGAATTGCCTTGGCGGGCGATGCCTACAATGGGTTCGGCGAAACGTCATCCGTAGGGGCAGGTTCGGCTATGGGTGCCGCTACTTCGGAATCCGCCAGGATCAACTTTCATTATTCCGTGATCAATTCGACAGCGTGCAGGTCAAGCGGCGTCTCTGGGCGGTCTATACGATCCTCGGCCAGAAGAAGCAAAATGCGATTTCGTAACAGAAAGAAAGACTATTGCCGACGGTTTAGCGTGACAGTGGCACCTTTTCCACGTTGATTTTCCCGCCGCGGTGCAGAATGCAGAACGACCAGATACCCTTGAGACCTCCCAACCCGTAACAGAAGTGCAGGATTGCGAACACCGCCGGCGCCAATGGCGCATATCTCCAGCCTGCCTTGCGGGCCACGTCGAGGGTGCCGACCAGCAGCCCCAACAAGTACAGCCACGCAAACCCCAGCAACCCATAGCCGATCGGGCGACAGATTAAAGTCCCGATAATCAGCGCCAGCCAGATGCACACAAGGACCAGCGGAGCGAGTTGACGCAGTGTGGCAGGGCGACTGTGCTTCTGAATAGTCCGAATCCGCCAGAATCCATACTGAAAATATTGCTTGGCCAACTTTCGTAGCGAGCCGCGGGCGTAGTAATTACTGCGTATGTTACTGTCCATGTATATCTTGCCTCCGGCCAGAATCAACCTAAGATTGAAATCGTCATCCTGGTTGCGGACGAGCTGCTCGTCAAACATGCCGATCTTGTCGAACACCCACCGCCAGTAACATGGGAATGTTACTGTATCGACGTAGCCTTGATAGTTGCCCAAGCGGAATCTGGCGTTTCCGACGCCGACAGGTGTGGACATGGCTGCGCTGATCACGCCGCCGATGTAATTATCGTTAATGGTCTCGATCGCTCCGCCCACGCACCAGGCCTCCGGGTGTTCGAGAAGCGTCTGAACGCTTTTCCTGATGAAATCCTTCGGCACGCTGGAGTGCCCGCCAATGATGAAAATAATCTCGCCCATTGAGGCATTGATGCCCAGATTGAAGGCCACGGGGGTAATCCGACGTGGGTTTTCAATCAAGCGAATGCGGTCATCCCGCTCTGCAAGGCGTGTAACGATGTCGCCTGTACCGTCATCGCTCATCCCGTCAACGACGACAATCTCAATCTGCTCGGTCGGGTAATCGTTTTCCAGAACCGAACGGATGTTCCTCTCAATAAATCCCGCCTCATTGCGGGTCGGAATTATTACGCTCACCAACGGATTAGTATCATTTCGAGCCATGTGCGATTCGCCCAGGAAAAAAACCCTGTTTAGGCCGAAACATCCCAACTTGCAACCGTTTACGGCGCATTGTAGAATCCTATCGGATTTTCGCGGGTGAGTCATGAACATTCTGTATATCCATCAGCATTTTACCACCAACGCCGGCACCAGCGGCACGCGGAGTTATGATTACGCCCGCTATCTCGTTCAGGCCGGTCATAAAGTTACCGTAATCACGGGCGTCTATGCACTGGGGCCGTTCGGGAAAAATATTCACGGACTCATCGAAACTCGCATCATCGACGGCATCCGGGTCGTCATCGTTAACGTACCGTACGACAACAGGATGAACTTCCTGGGGCGGGCTCTCAGTTTCCTGCTTTTTGCGGTACTATCGGTGGTGGCGTGCCTTCGTCAGGGGCGGGTGGACGTCGTCCTGGCTACGAGTACTCCGCTGACAGTTGGCCTGCCGGCACTGGCGATGCGATGGATCCGCCGCGTACCGTACGTCTTCGAGGTGCGCGACATCTGGCCTGAATTCGCCGTCTCCATCGGCGTGCTGAAAAACCCCGCTGTGATACGCCTGGCTTATTTCGCTGAACGCCTCTTCTATCGCTGGGCGTCACGAGTGCAGGTCATCAGCGAAGGTATGCGGCAGATTCTGCTGGAGCGACACATCCGGCCGGAAAAACTTACCGTTATTCCGACGGGCGTCGATCTGGAGTTGTACAAAGACGTCCAGCCGTACCCGTCGCTGAGAAATGAACTGGGCTGGTCGGACAGGCTTGTCGCTGTCTATGCAGGCGCACACAGCGACGCCAACGACCTGGAATACGTCATCGATGCCGCTGAGACCTTGAAGAACGATGCGAGCATCGGATTCCTCCTGATAGGAGATGGTCGCAGGAAGTCCTCTCTCGTCGCCGAAGTAAAACGACGAAACCTCAAAAACGTCGCATTCCACGACAAGATCGTCAAGAATCGCCTCATACGTATCCTGGCCGACGCCGACGTGGGGATGCTGATTCTCAAGGACCTGCCCGACTTCAAGTGCGCCATGCCGAACAAGTTGTTCGACTACCTGGCCGCCGGTCTTGCCGTAGCCGTGAACTTCCAGGGAGACGCCGCCGACCATCTCGACGAAACCGGCGCGGGCATCGCGACAGACGCTTCAAACCCAAAGGCGCTGGCATTGGCCCTTGAGCGATGGGCGAACCGCCCCAATGAACTGCAACAGGCAAAAAACGCGGCCATTAAACTGGCGAAAAAATTCGATCGAAAACTCTGGGCGAAAAAACTGGATGAGATTCTGACCGAGGTGGCGGCGGAACGACCCTGAGCATCATTTTCGCCTACGGTGAGGCCGGCAGCGGTCCGGCGGGATGCGATCGTCGAACATCCGCCGGTAAAATCTCAGTAGAAATTCCTTCTCTTTTCCCCAGTTTAACTCGTCTCTAACTGCCTTCTGTCCATTGCAGGCGAATTGCAGCATCCGGTCTGGATCGGCCAGCAAATCGGCAACCTGGTCGGCCAGTTGTTCGGGATTGTCAGGATTCACAAGGATTTCCCCCCGGCAGTAGTTGACGTATTCGCGCGTGCACGGCAGGTCGCTCGCCACTAACCTGTCATGGATTCCAACATGTCCATAAATTTTTGAAGGTTCACTTTCCGGTCAGCACGCTCTTCAATGATTTGCCGATTCCGCAGCACAGCGCATTCCACCATGTCCTTCCGCTGTGGCAACGACGCCAACAGTTCACCTAGAAATTTCCAATCGCCGCACGGAAACATAAGGGCATTTTCACCGTCTTTCAGCCATTCGGAATTAGCCGGGATGTCCGAAACGACCGGAAATATTCCACAGGCCATGGCCTCCATTAGTGATAGACTTGCGCCATCCCATAGCGATGCGGATACATACACGTCGTGTCTCGCCAGGATGTTCTGAAGCTCTTGGCGGTTATACCCGCCGCCGAAGGTCACCGCTTCGGCAATTCCCAACTTCTTCGTCAGCCGTTCCAGTTCCGGCTGTAACTTTCCCCCAGCGGGGAGCGTTAGCATTGCATCCACGTTGCGTCTTCGCGCCTCGGCCACTCCTCGGATGACCGTTGGTATGTCATAAACTTGCTCCAGTGAGCGGGGACAGACGATGCGGACACCAGAGGCAAACGGATTCTCATGCCGGCAAAACGGGAAGTCACGGAGTTCGATGCCGAATGGCAGGACCAGTACGCTGTCCCGGTGTATGCCGAGGCTTTCCAGTGTCCCCGCCACATGCTCGCAGACCGAGTTGACTAAAGCGGCGTGACGGAATATCCCCCGGAGAAGGAACCGCCCAATACAATAGTGAGATCGCTGAATGAGATCGGAGCCGTGAATCGTCACCACATATGGTCTGAACCCCGACAACCAAGCAACTAGCCCCCCACTGCTGGCGTAGTGTGCGCTGACAATGTCCGGATTGATTTTTTTTAGAAGTCGCCTGCCCATCAGCCCGCTAATAAAGTAACTCACCTTACTAACAGTACCAGTACTTGTTGAACTCCACTTGGGGTAGCATTGGTGAACCGTCAGCCCCGGCACGTCGAAGCTGGGCGGTGCGACCTGAATCCAATGTACCTCCCAACCGGCTTGGACCATGTATTCCAAATAGGGACGAACATGAATCAGTTTCCCATGACTTATCAGGGCAACCTTCATATTCAGAAAACCAATGGATTTCGCCTTTCTTATATTCGTTTGACGCGTTCGATTCTTTGTAGAAAACTCACAAACAGAAGGCCCAAGAAACCCTCAACCGTTAGTTTGATATTCTAAAATCGATGCGAGGATTTATCAGACAATTCACTGCAAAGGGACAACCTTGACGCTCACTACGCTACAGTCATTCATCATCCTCGTCAAAAGCAAAGACCTTCCTGTAGGTGTCAATCTGCGCCGACCAGGGAAACCGGGCCTTGGCCAGCTCCCGGGTACGCCTGGCTGTCCTCGTACAGATTGACTCGCTGAGTCTCTTCTTCCATGCAGGCAACATGATGAAATCCCATGAAGATGATCGGCCATATGGCGGTGCCGGGCCTCATATAGAGCCACAAAGTCGAGGCCGTTAATGCATACACGGCCATTACTAACATTATGGCCCAATATGTGTTGGAAACGGTCTCTTCGGCAGGAAGAACACTGCAAAGTCTCCTTCCCTTCGACATACGCCTGATGAAGAGGACATAAATTGCGATTATGAGTCCCATGCCTATCAATCCGTTCTCAACAAAAAACATTAGATACGCATTGTGAGGTTCCGCAGCGCTGTACCGCCCCGAAACCACCGTTATTTCGACAGCTTCTTCCATGTACGGAAAGCGAACGGCCGTGTAAAACAAGCCCGGCCCTTTGCCCCAAACGGGGGCTTCCAGACCGGCGTCAACAGCCGCCCAGGCGCTGGAGGAGCGGATGACAATGCTGTGACCTGTTGCACTCAATATGCGGCCGAAGTGATACCTCCCGGGCATAAAGAACAGGAAGGAAACAAACAGGATCGACAAGGCCAAAAATGTGATGATAATACGACCAAGATATCTAAACAATATGCCGCGGAACATCAGGATATTGACGAAAACCAACATCAGTAAAGCGCTGCGTGAAAGGGTGAACATTATTGCAATCACGCACAGAATGGCGCCTACAAAATAGAATTTCGTATAACGTCTGCGAAGGATTTGCGACAGGCACAGAGCATAGGCGACGGCAAGTAAAAATCCTGCAACAACAGGCCCCCCGACGGAGGTAGACCCCCGCATGAAGCCAGCCTCTTTAGAAACGGGCGCGAATTCCCACCCAAGTAAAGATCCAAGTTGTTCTGCAAATATGGCTGAGAAAATCGTAAGAGGTGCGGCAATGTAGCCCTGTGCGATCACATAGCTGATTATCGTCCGCTCGTGAGTTACCAGGGTATTGGGTATGCTCTTGAAGAGCACCCAAATAACAATGAACGGCCACACCCACTGTAGAGAGGCTTGGAGGGGCGCTCCGATACCAAGCAGAGAGCCTTCGTTCACCACCCCCGACAACATGCCAAAGGCAAAAAGAGCCGCAAGGCACGCGCCAAGCGCAGAGATTCGGAGATTCGTGCCTTGCCCGCTCACCAAGCGGACCACCAGGAAGACCACAAGCCAGATGGACAGAAAGAGAAAATATCCCATGTAAGGCCGACCCAGAAGCATAAACGCAAACTGCACGTCGTACCTAACCAGGGTTACCACAGGAAACACTAAAAACGCCAACACTACCAGATCCTGAAAGGTATAGTGAAGATAGACCTTGAGGATGACTGCTACAACAGCAACAACGACAAGTGCAACCAATAGCAGCAGCAATGCTGTCATAAAAACTACCTCACATATAATTATATAAGCCCTGGCATCTCTTGATTTCGATGTCTTGCAGGTGTCGTCACTGCGTTTCCCCGATCTTGGATTTCGCGGAAGTCCGACAACCAAGGATTGGCACGCCTGTAACGGCCCGATTCAGCACACGATTGGTTATTTCGTCCCGGTTACGCCAATAAGTTCCTTCAGGCAGTTAACCTCCATCTCGATGCGCTCATCCCATGTCTGAAATTTCTTCATTGCGTAGGCGTAAGCGTTATCTCCCAATCTTCTTCGTTCCAGCGGGTTTTTCAACAGTTGGGTGGCAGCATGTGCTATATCATCGGCTTCGCCGGGACTGAGAACAACAGCATTTTCGTTATTCATGACGATATCAGTGGTTGTTCCAACATCCCTGGTAATGACGCAGCTGCCAGCAGTTATGGCCTCTATGAGAGTACTGCACATATTAGTCAGATCATGGACTATTATAAATATGTCGGCTGCGTTTAGATACTCCTTAATCTCGTCGTGGGTCACTGGCCCGGCGAACATGACAGCATCAGACACCCCGCGACGACTGGCGCGATCTTCAAGTTGCCGACGCAATTCCCCGCCGCCGACTATAACAAGCCTTGCGTCGGGAAAATCCCGCAGAATTCCAGGCATGGCGTCAATCGATCGATCAATCCTCTTCCAACCCACCAGCCGTCCCAAGGTCAGAAGCATCGGAGCATCAGGCGGCAAACCAATGCCCTGCTTGAAGGCGCCCGCATCGAAGTCCGGCTGCCGCAAGAATTTGTTCACGCCGTTTAGCCAAAACCGAAATCGCTCATTAGGAACCCCCAGCCATTCAGCAACCTTGTCTCCACGGGTTCCATCGTTGGTCATGATAAGTAAGTCGGTCGGAATATAGTAAGTCAGCAACTCCCCCAGAGTAGCGATCCGTGGCAACCAACTGTCCTGTTCAAACCAATGGTGGTACAACCATGTACCGTAGTGTCTCTGTACGATTTTGGCCCCCACCAGTCGGCCCCATAGCCAGCTCAGGAAAGTATATTTGAACCTCATGGAATAGATGATGTCCGGTTTGATCCTTGACCTCAATATGCGCCACAACAACATGAGCTGGGAAAAAAAATTCAGCGGCCTACAGAAGGCATGTAGTTTGGGCCTTTTTTGAAGCCAGTTAATGGCAGGCCAGAATGCCTGCCTGACCCAATGGAACTTAACGCCGCCAAGTTGAACCGTTTCCTTAGGCCAAGTGCGCCGCACCTGATCCACCACGAAGACGTGCACGTCAAATCCGTGTTCCAGGCACTTGGTCCACATGTAGGCCACCGATGGCACGCCGCCAGGCGGCTTGCCCTGGCGAATGTTGTCGCTCACATCTTTAACAAAAGGCGTAACGAAGACAATTGTCGGTTTATTAGCCTGCTCCATGGAACTCCCTTGTTGTCGGCGGTCCGGACCTTTCCAACTGCCCGCATAGTAGGCATTTCTGAAGATCGTGTGGTTTTAGGGCCTTTTATTGCTATCGGTTAGTTCGCCCGGCGCCTTAAGTGCCTCATCAACATCCCCTTGAGTGTGCGAACCTCACCCCGGATTTCGCCGCTTATCAACAGTACTACGAAGTAAATCGCCATTAAAATCGCCGCCACTGACGCTGACGACAATTGCCATTGGGGGGTCCCGCGATCAGGACAGCGGTTTCGAAACCTGTATGACAACCGCGAGCCAGACATACTTGCGAAAAAGCCAGTAGTATAATCGGTGCATGAGATCATGTCCGATGGGTACAATTCGGCGAAATCGTAAAGGATAATTCGTCGAGACCTCGGTGAAGGACTTCTCGTCAAAACTATGGAGATGTCCTGCCTTGGGTGTCGGTTTATGGCAATGAATACAGATCTCGTATCCTAGTTTTTGGCGATACGGCACGGTGATCAGAACCGTTTTCCTGGCTACGCGGATCAGTTCGTTCAAAACGGCATGCCAATCAGGGACGTGCTCAAGCACCTCCATGCATGTCACCAAATCAAACGAGTTGTCGGGAAATGGCAGGTTGGTTACGTCCCCTTGCATGACATCCAAATCGGGCAGGCGACTCTTGGCTCGCTCGGCGCGGTTGGCGGCCAGTTCGATCCCAACGCACTTGGCTGCTGGGACTCGTTTAAACAAGTACTCAAGCCAATATCCCTCCGCGCAGCCTGCATCGAGAATGGATTCAAAGCCCTGCTGGAGAAGGCGGAAGCATATCCTGAACCGGGTTTTTTCATCGGGCAACTCCCTGATCCCGGCCTCCTCTTCCGCCTCGTAGTACGCCTTCCAGTCTATGTTGCTCATGTTTTTCCTCGCCGGCACCGACACCTCGTTTGAAAGATTTTCAGATACACCCATCGTCCGAGCCTAAACGGTCAGGCAGCCGTTGTAAAGAGCCGTCTGCAAAGACTTAAGCCTAACCTGCCAGGTCTGATCATCTTCCTCGATGCTCCTGAAGACCTGTAACCGACGGATTGGTAATTATACATCTTTCCAAAATCCCCACTGTCTGTTATCGGTTAGTTCGTCCGGCGCCTTAAGTACCTAAGCAACATCCCCTTGAGTATGCGAACCTCGCCCCGGATTTCGCCGCTTATGTAAAGTGTTACGAAGAAGACTGCCATCAAGACCGCCGCTGCCGCCACCAGGGAGAAAAAAGAGCGAAAATCCCAAATCTGCCGCAATGCCCAGTAGGTTCCGCAAACCGCCGCAGCGCCTCCCAGGCAGATAAATAATACGCGAAAAGGAAAGCGAATCGAGGCGATACGATCGCCCATGACCTTTGAGACAGCAAACATTAAAGCGTAAGAACACAACATGCTTACGGCGGCGCCCATGTACCCATAGCGAGGCACGAGCAACCACAGCAGGAGAATTTCGAGCAGGGCAGATGGCAGGCTGGTGTAGATTAACCTGCCGGTCCGCCGGTGGACCAGGAACGGAAGCCGGTAATAGTTGGCCAACCCCAGCATCAGCCCGCCGACCATTATCAACCGCATCGCCCAGACCCCCTCCACGTATTCGGGGCGAGTCAATACGCTAATAATATCCGGAGCCATAGCAGCAACTACAGCCATGAAACCTATCGCCAGTAAAAGAAATAACCGCAAACCTCTCTGAGCAATCGCCTCGTAATCTTCCTTTGCCTCGAAGGCGTCCACTGCCGCCGGCATCACAACCAGAAGGGTCAGTTGAGCTACGATACCGACCGGAAACATACCCAGTTGATAAGAAACGCCGTAGATAGCAACCTCCGACGCGCCGTGAGTAATGTCTATGACGTAGCGGTCCAGGGAGTTGATGATTATCGCCAGTATGCTAATGAGCATAATCGGAAAGCCGTACCTGGCAAACTGCCCCATAATCGACCGGTCCCATTTCCCCTTCCCCAATGCGCGCCATGCGCCCGTCAGACAGATCAGCAACAACACGAGCAACGCGATGCCGCCTGTCCACACTGCTACGAATGTGTTCACAGTGCTCGAGACCAGCACCAGTACGAGGATCGGCGGTCCGTACCGGAAGAACGACTGCAATCCCTTGGTCAGGCTGAAGGCTAATGCCCGACCCTGGGCCCGCAGACATTGGTTGAGCGTGAGCGTAGAAGCGGCCAGGACAATCAGGGGGCCGATGAGAATCGCCAGGTTCTGATATCGCTCCGGCAGGAAGGGCCAGGCAATCGCCATGACCCCAACAATTCCAAGCGACGTTACGGCGATCCCGATTGCCAGATTCAAGAAGTAGGCACCGAGACGATTCTCCAACGGGCGATAGAAACGCAAACTACAGTTGCGCACCCAATCAAAGCAGGTCGTTACACATACATAGACTGTTGTATAAGCAAGAACGTAATAACCGTACTGATCTTGGGTCCACAGGCGCGTAAGTACGGGAATGGCCAACAGTCCGAACAATAGAGGCGCGACTTCTCCCGGCAGATACATCAGCATGAGTCTGCCCAAACCAACGTTGGTTTTTCTAGAAGTCAAGCCTGCTCCCCACACCCACTTGTGATCCTCCCTATAATTTTGGCCAGTGGTGAAAGTATCATGAGTATATCACAACCGCGCTCATAGTAGCCAATATCCTATCTTTTCAATCATTGTTATTTTGCCACCACGCGGTGGGCGTGCCCCTACAGTAACGAAATTGGGCTCTCTTTTACGGCACCAAAAAGATGTCCTCACAAGCCGCACCTTATTCTGTAAGTTTCTTCGGCATTTCGGCAAGGTTTATCGAGAAATTTTCGCTAACTTGCGGGGACAGGTCGGTTTCGGTGACGTTCGCGTTTAAAGAGCAGGCTGAACGCACCGATGCCCAGAACAACCAAACTGGCCGGTTCGGGAACATCCGCCTCGATTATCAAAGTTGGACGATCCGCCGCATTCGCCGCGCCGCTACCGTAAAAGTACGGAACAGTCGTCCTGTTGCTATCCAGCCTCAAACCGTTATTGGGCGTCGCACCGGTGATCCAGTCCTGCACCTTGGCGGCATCAAGCGAAATCTCCAGCGTAGCGCCGTCCCATGTGCTTCCGCTGCCGCCCAGCCAGTAATCGGCATTCTCAATCGTATCGGCTTGACCTGAACTGTTCTTCCAGTGGATATCACCGTCGCTGCTGCTATATTGCCGAAGCCCCGTTGCGTTCTGCGGTGCGAGATACCAATCCGTGTTGTCGCCGCAGAACCCGTAAGCATAAACGATATAAGGGCTTGGATTCTGGCCGCCGGACCTGGTAAGTCGCAGTTTGGCGCTGGAAACAACGGTATCATCAGGCCAGCCGGTCAAGTCGAACCAAAGGAGCATGTAATCGGTATCTGAGTCTGTGGGAGGATTCGTTATTGTGCAAGGCAGTCCTGGGGTAAAGGCGCTGTCGGAATCGAACTTTACGCCCACACTCACGTCAGCGTAGAGAATATGCGTGCCTGCTGAAGCCGGTTGTGAGCACACCGTCCAGATCAGCAGGCCGAATGTAAGCGCCTTTGGTCCCAAGCCCGACCCCGACATGGGCTTTCCTCGCGTAATTCAGCCGATACGGATAAGCAGGAGCACCATAAGCGTATCGCAACTTTTCGACCTGGCAAAGAGAAAACTCTACACATGCGATGATAATGACGATATAGAACCGTGTCTAACCGGACTGGAAGGAAAAAGCATGAAGATTGTCAACGTCGTCGGCGCTCGTCCTAATTTTATGAAGATTGCCCCGCTGATGTCGGCGTATAAGGATGCGGCGACTATCGAGCCGATGCTGGTCCATACCGGTCAGCATTACGACGAGCGGATGAGCGACCTTTTCTTCCGGCAATTGGGCATCCCCGAGCCGGATATCAACCTCGGCGTGGGCAGCGCCTCGCACGCCGTCCAGACTGCCGAGATTATGAAGGCCTTCGAACCGGTCGTTATTGAGCATAAACCCGACGCCGTTCTGGTCGTCGGCGACGTCAACAGCACGATCGCCTGCGGGCTGGTGGCTGTCAAACTCGGCGTCAAACTCATCCACGTCGAAGCCGGTCTGCGAAGCGGCGACCGCTCCATGCCCGAAGAAATCAACCGCATCCTTACCGACTCCATCAGCGACCTGATGTTCTGCACCGAGCAAAGCGGCGTCGATAACCTCACTCGCGAAGGCGTTCCCGATGAGAGGATTTTCCTCGTCGGAAACGTGATGATAGATACGCTCCTGAAAAATAAGGCAAAGGCGGACGAATCGAAGATTCTTGACGAACAAGGTCTCAAGTGCGGTTCTTACGCCGTCCTGACGCTGCATCGTCCAGCCAATGTGGACGACCCGGCTGTGCTCGGGCGAATACTCGACGCGCTGGAAGTGATTCAGCAGGACCTGCCGATTGTCTTTCCAATCCATCCGAGGACACGGAACAACCTGTCCGGTTCATCGCTGGCTGGACGTGTCGAAGGGATGACGGGCCTGCGTCTGATAGACCCGGTCGGCTACCTGGATTTCCTGAAACTGATCTCTTCGGCGCGACTGGTACTGACGGACTCCGGCGGGATTCAGGAAGAGACGACGATCCTGAAGGTCCCCTGCATCACGCTGCGGGAAAACACCGAGCGGCCTGTAACGGTCGAGATCGGCTCCAACCAGATTGTCGGTACGGACCCGGAGAAGATAATCTCCGCATATCGACAGGTTGCAGAGGGGCGGGGGCGCGAGTCGCGGATTCCCGACCTTTGGGACGGATGCGCCGCCGAGCGAATCGTCAAGATACTGGCAGAGCGTTTATAACCTGCTGCCTTTATGCCAGGAACTCTTTTACTTTCCCCGCGACATATTGAATCTGCTCGTCGGTCAGTTCCGGATAGACCGGAAGGGCCAGCGTCTCCGCGGCAGCGGCTTCTGAAACCGGGAAATCGCCGCGATTGTAGCCCAACTCGGCAAAACACTCCTGCTCGTGCAGGCTGCGGGGGTAATAAACCTCACAGCCAATGCCATGCTCCTTCAGGAACGCCTGGAGTTCATCTCGTTTGGGGATGCGGATAACGTATTGATTATAGATAGTCTGGTTATGCTCGCGGATTACCGGCGTTTTTACCGGCTCGAAATCGGCGAAGAGTTTGTCATATTTCGCCGCGTTTTCCCGCCTACCGTTTGACCAGTAGTTCAGGTGGCGTAGTTTGACGATCAGTCCCGCCGCCTGAAGGGTATCCAATCGAAAGTTCCCGCCGACCCATTTATGATAATACTTCGGCTTGGAGCCGTGGTTTCGGCACTGGGTGAGTCTCTCGGCGAGTTCGGCGTCCTGCGTAACGACCATCCCGCTGTCGCCCATGCCGCCGAGGTTCTTCGACGGGAAGAAACTAAAGCATCCCACCGTCCCGATCGACCCTGCCTGCCTGCCCTTGTATGTCGAGCCGATGCTTTGGGCTGCATCCTCGATAACGTAGAGGTTGTGCTTGGCGGCAATCTCCATAATCGGGTCCATCTCGGCCATCTGTCCGAAGAGGTGGACCGGCATGATCGCCTTGGTTTTTTTGGTAATGGCTGCTTCGATTTTCGCCGGGTCGATGTTGAAGGTGTCCGGTTCGATATCGACGAAGACGGGCTTTGCGCCGGTCCGCCAGATGCTCCCTGCCGTGGCGAAGAAGGTGTACGGCGTGGTGATAACCTCGTCGCCTGCCCCGATGCCCAGTGTCATCAGGCTGCAAAGCAGCGCATCCGTACCGCTGGAGACGCCGACGGCGGCGGCGCAATCGCTGTATTGGACCACCTGCTTTTCCAGTTCCTTGACCTCCGGACCGTTGATGAAATACTGACTTTCCATCACGGCCTCCAGGGCAGGGAGAATCTCATCCTTTATCGTCGCGTACTGCGCCTTCAAATCCAATAGTGGAACCTGCATCTTAATTAAATCCTTTCTTTCTTCACGGGCGGGACGCCCATGCTACGCGGCATTATGCCGGCTGAAGCACGTCGTTCACAAGTTTGTACTCCAAGCCGCATCTTTGACAGACGGCGGCGTCACCGGCGAGGTTCAGTTTCACACCACACTGGCAGACCCATCCGTGCCGACGGGCGGGATTGCCGTAAACCAATGCGTAATCCGGTACGTCGGTGGTAACAACAGCGCCGGCCCCGATAAGGGCGTATCGCCCTATCGTATTCCCACAGACTACTGTCGCGTTGGCGCCAATGGTCGCGCCTCGCTTGACGAGCGTGTTCATGTACTCATCCTTGCGCGAAACGTGGCTGCGAGGGTTGAAAACGTTGGTGAAGACCATGCTTGGCCCGCAGAACGTGTCGTCCTCCAGTGTAACGTTGTCGTAGATGGAGACGTTGTTCTGGACCTTGACGTTATCGCCGAGGACGGCCTTTCCGCCGATGTTGACGTTCTGCCCGATTGAGCAGCCTTTGCCGATTACCGCGCCGCTCATAATGTGGCTGAAGTGCCAGACCTTCGTTCCTTCGCCTATTACGGCGCCTTCATCGACGTAACTGCTTTCATGCACGAAATAAGGTTTTTTGTCCTTGCTCATGGGTAAGCCTTAAAATTTTCCTTCACTATACCAAGTTGACAGGTTCTCCGCCGCGGGCCAGCGATTTCGCTCCGGCTTCGAGCACTTTGACCACCCGCAGGCCGTCGGCCCCGTCGCTCAGCGGGGTCTTGTCCTTGACGATGGCGTCTATGAAGTGCCCGCACTCGGTCTTGAGCGGCTCACCGGCGGGGACCTTGGGAATAAGGATGTCGCCGGTCCGCAAAGTAATGGCCTCGACGTAACTTGAAACGCTCTTCTGCACCTCAGCGCCCTTGTCATAGACGCGGATCTTCTCGGACGCTTCCATATCGTCGAAAACGACCATCTTCTGAGAGCCGACGAGTGTTACCTTGCGGATTTTATGCGGGTCCAGCCAGGAGACGTGGATGTGCGCCATTCTGCCGTCGGCGAATTTCAGGTTGGCGAAGACCACGTCCTCGACGCCTTCGCGCAGGTACGCCTGCCCGCTGGCCGAGATGCTCACCGGTTCGGCGTCGAAAAGATAGCACGCCACCGACACATCGTGCGGCGCAAGCGACCACCAGGCATTTTCCACCTTGCGGACGATGCCGAGGTTAACGCGCTGGAAATACAGATAGAGCGGCTTGCCGACCTTGCCGGACGTAATCGCCTGCTTCATGTAATTTACGGCGGGGTGGTACTCCAGCAGATGACCGACCATCAGTTTGAGTTTTTTTTCGGCGGCAAGGTCCACGAGAGCCCTGGAATCGTCGCTTGTCAGCGTCAATGGTTTTTCGACATAGGTGTGCTTGCCTGCCCGCAGCGCGGCAGCGGCAATCTTGAAATGCAGCGGCGCATCGACCGCCACCACGACCGCATCGACCTGCTCGTCGCCGAAGGCCTCGTCCATGTCGCCGATTACCCTGGCCTGGGGATACAAGGACGACATCCCCTGCCGGACCTTTTCGTCGAGGTCGCAGATGTACCGCAACTCCGCATCCGGCAGCGAAGCGAAATTACGCACAAGGTTCCTGCCCCAGTTGCCCGCACCGACAACAGCAACGCCAATCATTTCCGACTCCCTATCGAAATCACACAAAGAATGCCTATAGACCGAAAACTCCAGGCAAGCCGTGTACCATATATCGGCTGATTTTGCAAGGCTTTTGAGTTATCCCAAAAGGATTTCGACGGCAATTCCGGAAACCGCCATACGGACCGCAGAGGTTACGAAGGCGTTCACTTATGCCCGGTATCTGTTTCGGGCTTGCTCGAGGTGCTGCGCTGTTCGGGGTGGACCATACGTTTGGCGATGAAGATAATCGCAATGATAATCATGATACCTGCGTCCACTAATAGAGCGTATCTTCCCCGCATGAATATCGCCTGTCCGACTCCCAGCGCCGCTGCCAGCAGCGCCAAGCCATAGAACAGCACGACGACCTTCTTTACGCTCATGCCTCGGTCCACCAGTTGGTCGTAGAGGTGGCTTCGGTCGCCGGTGAAGATATTCACACCGGAAATGACCCGCCTGACCACGGCAAGAGCCGTGTCTATAATCGGCAGACCGAAGACAACACAGGCCGCCAGGAACCATCGCGCGTTTCCCTCCAGCGCGAATAACATTATCATCGCGGCTACGGAAAATCCCAGCAACATCGAACCGGCGTCGCCGAGAAAGATGCTCGCCGGGTGAATGTTATAGGGTAAAAAACCAATCACCGCCCCGGCCATTGCCAGGCAGAGAATGATCCGGAACTGGTCGGTCTCCTTTGTTGCAGGACTAGGGTAACATGCCAGGTACACCGTCAGTGCGACGAATCCCAGCGTGATGATTCCGGTAACGCCGCCGCACAATCCGTCCAGGCCGTCCAGCAGGTTGGTGGCGTTGCAGGCGGCTACCACCACAATCATCGTCAGACCGGCAGAGAACACCGTCGCCAACCAGGCAGGAGCCGTCAGACCCAGCGGCGACAGAAACATCTTCGCCGCCGAGAGATGAATACCCGCGGTGCACAGTCCCGCGAACAGTATCCCCGCCGTTACCACCTGACCGGCAACTTTGTACATCGGCTTGAGGTTCAGCAAGTCATCCAGCAGCCCCGTCAGCGTGATTGTAACGGCGGCAGCGCCGATCATAATCGATATCGTCCAGAGTTGTGGATGATGGATTACGCCGGCAGTCAGGGCGACCAAAAAGCCTATGCAGACCGCCAGTCCGCCGAGGTACGCAACAGGCCTGCCGTGAGGTTTGAGAAGGTCATCCGGGCGGTCAACTATTTTGGCGCGGTAGGCGATCCAACGAAAAAGCGGAGTGAGTACGACCGACACGCCATAGGCGAGTATCGCCAGAGGCCAGATGCCCTCCAGAACTTCCATCGGTAAATACATAACAGCCATATGACCTTTCCCCGACGCCGCCAGGCCGCCAAAATCCCCATCCACCGGGGATTCTATCGTCATACCGAAGAGATTTCCACCGACTTTTTCGAAACAGACTTATAAACAAGTGGAACTGGTCATTATTTATCTATCGGCTTGACGTGATCGGCGTGTTCGGCTTCGGGTTTTTGAAGTCCGCCAAGCCCGAAATGCGCAGCCGCTCGGTAGATCGTTACATACAGCGTAGGAACGACCACCAGCGTCAGGGTTGTTGCAAATCCAAGCCCGAAGATAACCACAATGGCCATACTGGACCAAAACTGACCGGACTCGCTCCTTGTGGCCAATGTCATATCGTGGAAATCGAAGCTGATACCCGTCGCCATTGGCAGCAGACCGAGGATTGTGGTAACCGCCGTCAGAAGGACGGGGCGCAGGCGGGTGGCGCCGGCTTCGAGGGCTGCGGCGACAACGTCCATTCCCCGCCTCTGCAATCGGCGGGTGTAATCCAGAAGGACGATGGCGTTGTTGACCACGACGCCGGCCAGGCTGATTACGCCCACGCCCGTCATGATAATACCGAACGGCAGCCGGCATATCAGCAGCCCGCTCAAGACCCCGATCATCGAGAGGATGATCGTCCACATAATGATAAACGGTGCGGACAGCGTGTTAAACTGCGCTACCAGGATAAGCACGATGAGCAGCAGCGCGAAGGCGAACGCCTTCGTCAGGAAGGTCATTGCCTTGTCCTGCTCCTCCTTCTGACCGGCGTAGCGGATTGAATAACCCTCCGGCGTCTTCATACCGGCCAACCGGCCTTGAACGTCCTTCAAGACTTCGGTATCAAGCCTGCCTTCGGCGTCGGCGGTCAGTGTAACGACGCGTTTTCGATCCACGCGATTGATTGTGCCAAACCCGCCCTCGTACCTGAAATCGCCCAGCGAACTGAGCGGTACGGGTCGGCCTGAATCGTTGGGCACCTGCAGGCGCAAGATGTCCGGGATGTCGCTGCGATGCGATTCGGGAAGGCGGATGGTTATATCGTATTCGTCGTTGAATAGACGGTACGTGCTGACCTTCCACCCGAAGACGCAGGCCTTCAGAAAGTTTCCGATTACCGAGGCGTTCACCCCCAGCAGCATTGTCCGCCCGCGATCGGTGGCAAACTTCAACTCCGGGCGTGTAGCCTCCAGGTCGCTTCGGAGGTTCACCAGTCCCGGAACATCCTCAATCATCGACTTGGCACGTTCGGAGAGTTTTTCCAGTTCCTCAAATTCCCTTCCGATGATGCGTACGGTAACTGCCGCTCCGGTGGGCGGACCTTCCCTTTCCTTCTCGACCTTTATCTCCGCTCCGGGTATGTCGGCAAGCACCTCGCGGATTTCCTTTACCGCATCGGCCGATTTGCGCGGGCGGTCCTGGAAATCGTGGAAAATAAGCGTGATGTCGGCGATGTGCGGACCGCCGCCCCCGCTACCGAAAATCATCTGCCCACCGCCCGAACCGACGTTGGTAACGACGTTCTTCAGGTCGCCTCGCTTCCTCCATGGTTCCAGGCGGCGCTCGACAATTCCCGCCAGCCGGTCGGCCTCCCTGATGTTCGTCCCCTGCGGACATCGTATGTTAATCATCGCCCGGTTGGGGTCGGACTGGGGGAACAATTCAATCCCTCGCCCTCGCTTGTAGTAGGTAATCCCCGCACCGACCAGCAGCAAAGACACCAACCCCAGGGTAACCGCCCAGTGATGCACCGCCTTATTGAGCAGCCCGTGGTAAGCGTGTATGAACGGGTGGCGCTCGTGGACCTTTCGCACGTGACCTGAAAGGACCGCGCATAACGTTGGGCTGATTACCAGGGCTACGAAAAGCGAACTGCTCAGCGTGATAATCAGCGTGATAGGCAGGTACTTCATGAACTCGCCCATAATCCCAGGCCAGAAGAGCAGCGGCGAGAATGCGGCGATGGTGGTGGCACTCGATGCTATCACCGGCCAGGCGACCTCCGAAGCGCCCTTCATCGACGCCTCGATCTGCCCGTAACCTATCTGCCTATGGCGGAAGATGTTCTCGACGATGACGATCGCGTTATCGACCATCATGCCCAAAGCCAGTGTCAGGCCGAACAGCACGACCATGTTCAGCGTGTGCCCAAGCGCCTGAATAACGGCGAAACTGATTAACATGCTGATCGGTACCGCGGTGGCTACGATGCTGCTTGTCCGCCATCCCATGAACGCCATCAGCACAGCCACAATGAGGATCAGCCCGGTAACGATGTTGTTTTCCAGGTCGGCAACCAGCATGCGTATGTCTTTTGACTGGTCCATGGTCAGTTCGATCCTGACGCCGGCTGGAACCTGTTTGCGGGCTTCGGCGAGAATGGCCTTAATCCGGTCGGCGACCTCGACGATATTGGCGCCGGTGGACTTGCGAACGTTAATGGTAACGCTTTCGGCGCCGTCCAGCCGGGCGTAACTTTCGCGATCCTTGAAGGTGTCCCGCACTGTTACCACGTCGGCCAGATAGATGGTCTTCCCGTTCCGGACGGTCAGGGGCAGGTGCGCGATATCATCAACCTCGTCGAATTCGGCCTGGAGGCGGACGTTGAACTTCGTTCCGGGCGTCTCCAGTCCGCCGGCGGAGATGTTGACGTTTTCAGCGCCGACCCGCGTCAGCAGTTCAGGGATGGTCAGACCGTATGCGGCCACGCGGTCCGGATCAATCTCCAGGCGTATCTCGCGCTCCAAAGTGCCGAGCACGTCCGCTTCCAGAACGCCTGATACCTGCTCGATGGCGTCCTCCAGTTCGTCCGCGATTACCTTGAGCCGAACCGGCGAAATGTCGCCGGAGAGGCTGATGATAAGGATCGGGAAGTCAGCAACGTTAATTTCCTTAATGACCGGCTCATCGGCATCGTCGGGCAGTTCGCCTCTGGCAAGGTCAACCTTGTCGCGGACGTACTGAAGGGCGTCCTCGATGCGGACCTCAGGCTGGAACTCTATCATGACGACGGAGGACCCCTCGGCGCTGCTGGAGGTTATCTCCTTGACGCCCTTGAGACCGGTAAGTTTGTTCTCAATCTTAATCGTTACCTGACTCTCGACGTCTTTGGGCGAAGCGCCCTCGTAGGGCGTGGTAACGAGTACGAAGGGAATGGGCACGTCCGGAGCCGCCTCCCGCGGCAGCGTAACGTAACTATATGCCCCGAGCGCGGCGATCAGCACCATCAGCACGAATACTGTCGTGCGATTCTTAATGGCTGTGTCCGAAATCAGCATGGTCTATTTACCATCCTCCGTTTCGCCCTCTTCGTTCGCGTCGGAGGGTTGACTCATCGGCTGCGAGGTTGCGAGACCGCTCGATTCCTGCTCTTTCACCTCCCCGCCCGGCGAGACGAAGCGCAGACCCTCGACGATTAACCGCTCCCCCGTCTCCAGGCCCTTTCGGACAAGAACGCGCCCGCCCTTGAGAAAACCCGGATCCAGTTCCACCTCGCGCCGCTCGGCCTTGCCGTCCTCGACGACATAAACGACATAGACGACCTTTTTACCCTCCTCTATCGGGATGACGACCTCCAGCGGAACCAGGATCACGTCGGTCAGTTCCCGTCGAAGCAGGCGGACGTTAACAATCTGTCCGCCCCAGAGAACCCCGTCGCGGTTGTCCACATTAATCTCCACTCGCGTGGTGTTCGCCATCGGGTCGATCAGTTTGCTGATATAGGCGACCTTCCCGGTCAGAGTCTTGCCGGATTGGCCCGAAAGAATGACCTGCTCTTCCCTGCCTATTTTCAAAAATGGCACGTCCCGCTCGGAAACATCGACGACGACCTTGGCAGGGTCCAAATCGACGATCACCGCCACGACTTCGCCGGGATTAACATACGCGCCGACTTCCGGGATTATCTTGTTCAGCGTCCCGTCGATGGGCGCGACGATAACGGAGCGGTCGCGTCTGGCCTTGGCAATGTCGAACGCCGCCTTGCTGAGGGCGACCTTTGTCCGGGCCTGATCGGCTTCGTTGGCGGTGGCTGCGCCTTTCTTTTGAAGATCGGCGATATGCTCGTATTCGCGGGCGTCGAACTGGTATTGCGCCATGTCGCGGTCGAACTCCGCCCGGAGTATGTCGGTATTCAGGCGAATTATCTCTTCGCCCGCCCGGACGTCCCGACCTTCCTGGCCGACAACCTGCTCGACGCGCCCGGACACCTCGGCGGAAACCTCCACTATGCGGTCTGCCTCGACCCTGCCGACTATCTCGAATGTGTCCAGCACCTTCGATTCAGGACTGATAACTACCGTTCTGACGTTAATCGCAGGCCGACCGCTCGCCGGCTTATCCTCGCTGCGCTTTTTCAGCACCAACGCAATGAGAACCACAGCCGCCAGCGCCGTAAGCAGAATCATCGCCGGGGCCGATTTACGAAGGATTCGACCCAATTTTGCCTGTTCACTCATGATTACCTCTGTCTAATCAGATTTAAGGTGGCCTACGCTTTCTGGTCCGCCCAGGCCGCCAGGCTCAGTAAAAGACTCTTCTTCAGCGCTGTCAGGTGATGCGAATCCGGGCCGAAACCCGCCCCCGCATCCAATATAGACTGCACAATTATTCCATTCACGACAGCCAGTATCAGCGAAGCCGCCACATTCGGGTCTATATCAGCGCGGAATTGGCCTGACTCGATGCCCTGGGTAACAATTGCGCCTATCCGCCCGCGCCACCGGCTGAACATCTGCTCGAACATCTCCGCCAGTTCGCCCCGGTGCTGCTGGCGGGCAGCCGTCGCCCAAAACTCCAGCAGAAGGGCGCCGATAGCGGTATAACTCCCAAGCCGGACAAATACGTTATCCACCAGTTTCTGAAGTTTCTCATCGGCGGGAACCGCTTCGGCCACCAGTTGCTCGACCTCGGCCTCATCGCCGGAAATAACCTCGGCGAACAGTTGCGAGAAGAGGTCCTGCTTGCTGCGAAAATAGTTGTAGATACTTCCCTTGGAAACGCCGGCTTCGACGGCAACCGCCTCCATCGTAGTCGCGGCGTAGCCGTGGGCGTGAAATACCTTCCCCGCAGCCGCTAATACCACGCTACGCTTGTCAGTTGTCCCTTTTGCACCGCTCATCTCGTTTCACCACAACAAATGACTGACCAGTCAGTCATTTACTATTATAGGATATGTATTGAGTTATGACAACGGGATTTTTTGTGAATTTTCCGGATGGGTGCTGTTACCGAAGACGATATTATGTCTTGCCGTTTGGGAGGTGTGCCGGTACACTCAGCGGCTCAGTAACGAGGAGTAATCCAGGTAAAAGGGACACAGGCGATGAAGATAGCGGTCATAGGCGGCGACGGGACAGGTCCGGAAGTGGTGGCAGAGGGCCTGAAGGTCCTCAAGGCGGCAGCCGATAAGGTCGGCTTCGAGTACAAGACAAAAGATTTCAACGTAAGCGGCAACAGGTATCTAGCCGACGGCGGCGACCCTGAAAAACCCTCTATTCCGATCATCCACGAAGAGGAAATTGAGGAACTTAAAACCTTCGACGCGATCTATCTTGGCGCAGTCGGCCACCCCGACGTAGCGCCGGGCATCCTGGAGAAGGGGCTGTTGCTGCGTCTGCGTTTCACGCTGGACCAGTACGTCAACCTCCGCCCGGTGGTTCTCTATCCCGGCGTGCAGTGCCCACTGGCCGATAAAGGCCCCGACGACATCAACTTCGTGGTCGTCCGCGAGAACACCGAAGGCCTCTACAGCGGCATGGGCGGCGTCCAGTACAAGGACACGCCCCACGAGGTGGCTACGCAGATAATGTGCAATACGCGCCATGGCGTGGAGCGCGCCGTCCGCTACGCCTTCGAACTGTGCCGACGCCGAAACGACAAGAAACTCCTGACGCTGGTGGCGAAGACCAACGTCCTGACATTCGCACACGACCTGTGGTGGCGGGCGTTCAACGAAGTGGCAGCCGAATACAACGACATCGAGACCGATTACAATCACGTCGATGCCTGCTGCATGTGGTTCGTCAAGAACCCCGAGCACTACGACACGATCGTTACCTGCAACATGTTCGGCGACATAATTACGGACCTGGGCGCGATGATTCAGGGCGGAATGGGAGTCGCAGCCGGGGGGAACATCAACCCCAAAGGCGTCAGCATGTTCGAGCCGATTGGCGGCTCTGCCCCAAAGTACACCGGAAAGAACGTCATCAACCCGATCGCGGCAATCGCGGCGATGGGTATGCTGCTGCGGGAGACTGGACAGAACACCGGCGACAATAAACTCGCCGATGCAGGCCTGCGGATCGAATCGGCCATAAGGTCCGTCACGCCGAAGATGAAGTCGCAGTCTGCCGGTAAAATGGGATTCACCACCACCGAAGTAGGCGACCTTGTCGCAGAGGCGGTTCGTTCGGCCTAGAGCAGTTAACGATTGGGTGTAGCGGCTGCGGCGCTGTGGCACGGGCGTCTCGCCCGTGGAATCATGGCCGAGACGGCCATGCTACGCTATACACAATCTTAAATTGCTCTAATGACGTCGATAAGGTCTGCGGCCCGATGAATTGGGCGGTTCGGATGGGCGATGCAGGTTACAGGGCTGCATTGAGTTCCTGGCGGGTGGGGAAATTGACCAGCACCGCCCGCCTGCGTCCGTGAAAGACGAAGAGGCTTCCGGCGGCTACGGCCGAGGCGCCGCCGACCCTGACCGCCTCGGTAAAATCAGCGACCTTTCCGGCGCCCCCGCAGGCGACGACTGGAATGCTGACGGCATCGGAAACCATCCTTATCAACTCGATATCGTAGCCGGCCATTGTGCCGTCGCGGTCAATGGACGTCAGCAGAATCTCCCCGGCGCCCATCTGCTCCATCCTGCGGGCAAAGGCTGTCGGATCAAGTTTCGTCCGCTCCCTGCCGGAATGCGAGCGCACCTCGTATCTGCCCAGCCGGCTTTTCTTGACGTCAATGGCAATTACGATGCTCTGGCTGCCTACAATTCCCGCCGCCCGTTCGATGAAATCAGGCCTAACGACGGCGCTGGTGCAGATGACCACCTTTTCAAAACCGATGCCGAGAACCCTGCGGATGTCGTCGATGTCGGTAATGCCCCCGCCGTAACTCATCGGCATGAAACAGTTGTTGGCGATGTCCGACAGCAGGCCGAACGACGGCTTTCGTTTTTCGGCTGTGGCGGTGATGTCCAGAATGCTCAGTTCGTCAACTTCCTTGTCGTTGAATATCTTGACGATGTTAATCGGATCGCCCAGATAGACGGGGTCGCCGAACCGCGTAGTTTTGACGAAGCCGGTATGCTTCAGCAGCAGGCAGGGGATAACTCTGACGTTAATCATTTCCGGGTTCATCTGCCGCTCATTCCTGGTGAGATTACATGTCATGGACGAAGTGCCTCATCAATTCCATGCCGTATTTGTGGCTTTTCTCAGGGTGAAACTGCGTGCCGACGATATTATCCTTAACCACAGCCGAGGTGAACTCCACTCCATACCAACTGGTCGCCAGCACGTTCAACGGATCGCTGCATCGCAGGTGGTAGGAATGGACGAAATAAAATCGCCGCGCCGCCTCCGTGTCAGGCAGGAGCGGGTGAGGCCTCTTGACGGCGATGGTGTTCCACCCCATGTTGGGAATCTTCAGGCGGCGATTGGAAGGATCGAACGTGAACCGCACCACATCGGCGTCAATCCACCCCAGCCCCGGTTCGGGCCCTTCCTCGCTTCGACGGGCAAAAAGCTGCATCCCCAGACAAATGCCCAGGATCGGCGCCCTGTCGTTCAGCACCCTCGCCGTCAGGACGTCTATACAACCCAGATCGCGGAGGCATTTCATACCGTTGTCAAACGCCCCGACACCGGGCAGGATAAGTTTCTCCGCATCGGCGATCTCGCGCGCATCGGCGGAAAGAACGGCCCTGCCGCCAACCTTCCTGACCATGTTGACGATGGATCCGAAATTGCCCATCCCGTAATCAACGATAACTATCATACAATTCCGCCCGTAATGACTACCGGAAAGATCGCCCCCTTCGCTCCAGACCGACGCAGGCCTATCCAAGGTACTTAAAATACAGGATCGGCGAGACAATGCCCAGTTTATAGGCGATCCTGATGGGCGCCCGCATCGCCCGGATAAGCGGATAATACGTCGGATAATCGCGGAACGACTTCGGCGGCGTCGCCATAATCTCCTTCCACTCATTCATCGTCAACCCCAGTTTCTTCACGCAGTATTCCACGAGTTCCGGGTCTGTCGGATAGGGGTTGTCGGTAATTTCGGCCAAAGCCTCTTCCCTGCCCTTATGTCCGGAGCGTATCAGGGCCGACAGTTCCAGCCTCCTCTTGTCCACGTTGAATTTCGGCGCAAACAGTGCCGACTGGCAAAAATGCGTATAGGAAGATTCGTGGTGATGCCCCCCGTAATATTCCCATCCTAGTTCTTCGGTCAAAACCTTCTGGACCTCCGCGTGCCGGTACGGGATGTAATTCAGGATCGGCACAGCCTTAATCCGCTTGATGAACGAATAATAGACGTACTCGGCGGCAGTGAAGTTGGGCACGGTCTTTTGTCTGATCCTGCCGAATTTCTTCCGTATGTTCCGAATATATCGGCCGTCCATGTAAGTCCATTCGATCGGGGCGATGCCCTCGGTTCGGAACGAATGCCCCAGTATGATGTAGCGAACGCCTTCCCTGACAGCCGCCTGGTGCAGCGTCCCGTGAATGGCGATGTCAGTGGGCACTTCCGCTTCGGGGACCGATGCCTTCAGAAACGCGATCTGGAGGTCCTTGAATTCGTCCCAGTTCGCCACGTGCGTGTGCAGGTCAACCTTCAGTCGGGTGCATGCGTTCTGGATATTGCGGACGGCTATTTCGGAATCCCAGCCGTTGTCGAAATGCACCGCCAGCGGCCTCAAACCCATCTTTGCCGCCAGGTACAGGCTCCAGGTGCTGTCTCTTCCGCCGCTAACCCCCGCCACGCAGTCATATTCCTTTTTCCGTCCGGCGTGCCTGATCTTCTCAACGATCTCGCCAAGTCGCCGCGTGCCTTCATCGCCGAGAGGATATATCCTTTCCAGCACGTCGTGGGCCTTACAGTATTTGCACACCCCCTCGGCATCAAAGTCGATGCCGGGAAGGCTCGTGTCCGAGATGCAGCGCGTGCAAATTTGATAAGGTCTGCCCATAGCGTATTCTTTCCGGATCAAACTCAAAACGCCCGCCCGCCTTCCAATCCGTAAAAATTCGTTTCGCAACCCGGCAATGTCATACCGCGCGTGAGCAAACCATTGCAAAGGAAAAGATTCCCGCCCGGCGGACAAGGGAAAATCAAAAGTTCAGTTTCTCATGCGCCGAGGCGCCTGATGCCGTCCGGGCGGCGAGGTGTTCCGCCACCATTTCGATATATGTCTTTGTGATTGTCGGTTCGCCGGTCAGGCCGAGGATTTTTCGAGCGGACTGGACTGTCTTCTCATCGCCGGCTTCGATTTCCAGGAAGAATCCCAGAGCAGGCAGTTCGTCCAGTTCGATTCTCGCAGCGCCGAGGCAGAAACTCTCCCGCCGCTTCTGAAATGAGGCCGTCGGCTGATACCCAAGTCCCGCCAGTATTGCCCGGGCAGCAGCGGGTGAGTCTATGGCGGTCTCCTCTTCGGCCCGGATTTTCAGTTCGCCCGCCCGTCGCGGACCTTTATAGGTAAGAACGCTTCGCCCCGCCCCGCCGTCGGTCGGTTTGACGGTCCTGATTCTCAGCCCGCAATCGCTTTGACGAAGGCGGGCATCGGGCGTGTCGAAATAGGTATTGTCTTCCAGGACGGTTCCCATCGGGCAAGCCCCGGCAGCGAGTAACTTCCTGCGCATCGTCTCCATGTCGCCGATGCGAAACTTGGCTTCTATCTCGATTCCCATGTCCGCATTGTACAGGCAGTCGGCAGCCAAATGAAGGGCCGGACCTCACTCGCCGCCTTTGTCCTGGTCCGGTCGGCCGTTGTTATTCTCTCCCCCGCGTCGCCAGCTCAGCGCCCGCAGCGGCCAGAACAGCCTGGGCATGACGTTGCTGTATGCGTTGAACCACATATGCCTGACCACGTCGCGGAGCGGCTTGGCGCGCGGGTCGGGCATGCCGATCAGCCAGAGTATAGCTACGGCCCGCGCCGCCATGGAGACCAGGAAGGTAACGTGATAGTTGTTCAATAAAAACGGCCCGACGTGCACGGGGAGACCACGGAGCGACTGGGCGATTTGTCCGCCGACCAGCCCCCCCGTGAATCCGCCGACCGCGACGGCAACGGCGGCTGCGGCGATGTACCTGCTCCTTCCGGGCGTCTCGGAAAAACCCAGCATCACGTTGATCTGCGCCAGGTTTATCGCCGGCCAAAGCGCCCCGCCCACAAAGAAGGACTCCGCCGCACCGAGCACGTAGGCCAGGGTCGGGTTGCCGACCGGCATGAAAATCCACACAAGCGGGACAGAGACGATGCCGGCCGTCGCCAGAATGAGTATAGGCCGGCGGCCCCACCGGTCAATAAGCCTTCCCCACAGGCGAACCATCATCAATGAACTGATCGCCGGAAAGACCACGAAGACTACGTTGGCGCCCAGTTTGGTGTAGCCGATGTTCTCCAGTGCGTTGAGCCAGAAGAACTGTCCGCTGACGGTTATGGCGAAGGTAATGGTGGCCCCGAAGAGGGCGTAATGGCGGAAGAGGCGGTTGCGGAATGCTTCCACGACGATCCGGAGCGGTTCTGCCAGGGCGCCAGCCAGACCCGCCAGGGTGATTGGCTGCCGGCGAGAGGCCTGCCTGTCGGTCAGCGCCGGCGAGACTACCTCCCGAATCCGCAGGAACAGCAAGGCGTCAATGGTTCCGAATACTGCCGCGACGACGAAGATGCCGCAGACTGTCCATAGCAGCACCGGCTGGGCCTGAACCGTCATGGGCGCGCCGGCGGCGGTGGCGCGGTCCAGGAGGATGCCGGCGGCAATGGTTGCCGCCACGTAGATCGGCAGCGCCCGCCGGCTGCGGGCTGCGAAGTACCGCCCGCGAATCCGCCGGGGAATCAAATCACCCATCCAGGCCAACCAGTTCGGTTCGGCCAGGTGGGCCAGCACGCAATAAGCCGCAAAGACGGTCATAAATGCTGCAACGGCGGCCCTTCCAGGTCGCAGCAGCAGCGGCACCGCCGCAATTACCAGCCACAGCGAACGATTGATGCAGGCAAAGAAAATGAAGTGGTACTTCCGCAGACCGGTCCGCTCGATGATCATTGATGCGACAAGTTGGGCAAACGTCGCAGCGAATGGAATGGCCGCCAGTATGCCGAAGTCGTAGTCGCTGAACCCCAGCAGCCGACCGAAGACCACCATCTGGCTGCCGGAAACGAACGCCATCCACACGATGCCGAACATCCACGCCGCCGTTACCGTTCGCATCGACGAGCGGAGGTCCCGCCTCCGAACGCTCAACGCCGGGAGGACCTCAAAAGTTTTCTGCCGCCAAGACATTCCAGCCGCCCATGTAAATCAGTAACGACAAATCAGAGGGTTAGATACGCTGCAACGACGGGCAAGTCCAATGGAAAAAGGAAAATCGAACTTTTTCGCGCTCCCCAGCGGGCCGCCTCCGCCCCGCAAAAACCACAACAAAATTAACCGCAGAGAACGCAAAGGAGTTAAAAATAGCCAAACCAAAAAACAATATTTTTCTCTGTTTCTCTGCGGTCTCTGCGCGCTCTGCGGTGAAGTTCTTTTTTTTATATGCTAATAGTCGCCCCCGGGGGACGCTTGCGGTTTCGTCGGAGGTTGTCTAATCTGACCGTCGTGGACCTCCGCCCCGTAAAACTGGACATCTACCGCACAGCGATTCCCATGCGGTCCTTCGAGCACGCAGCCGCTGCGCGAGAATCGGCGGAGGCGATTATTGTAAGGCTGGAATTATCCGACGGCAGCGCCGGATGGGGCGAGACGCTCCCTCGAAAATATGTTACCGGCGAGACGCCGGGCAGCGTCATCGACGACTTGACCGAAATACTTTGGCCGGTTTGGCGGGAAATAACCGTAAACCCGGTAACACTGGGCGACGTGCAAGGTCTTCACGTTCCCGCCCCCGACGACCGATGCATAAACGCCGCCACCTGCGCAATCGAGTTGGCCTACCTCCGGGGGGCATTTCGGCCTCTGCGTAAACGTCCCATACGGGCAAGAGTTTCCGGCGTTCTGGGTTCGTCCGACCCGACCATGACGGTAAAACGTCTGCGGATGATGCGCCTCTTTGGGCTGCGAGATTTCAAACTCAAACTAGGCCTCGGCGAAGAAATCGACGCCGAGAACCTCCGCATTGTGCAAAAGCGAATCGGAAATGCGATTGGCGTGGGCAAATGTTCGCTCCGCGTCGATGTCAATGGCGGATGGTCGGCGGATGAAACGCCTGAACGAGTGGCTGCGTTGAAGCAATTTGGCGTTTGCGTCGTCGAGCAGCCGGTCTTCGGGCCGGCGGAGATGCTGGTTGAACTGTCCCAACGATGCGAACTGCCCCTAATGGCCGATGAATCATTGATTACAATTGCCGACGCCGATAAATTTATCGGGGCGCCAGGAAAGAAGGTCTGGTGGAACATTCGTATCAGCAAGGACGGCGGGCTTCGCCGATCCATAGACCTGGCCGCTACGGCGGCGCAACACGGCGTGCCGTTCACCATCGGATGCATGGTCGGAGAAAGCGGCATACTATCAGCCGCTCAACGGGTGCTGCTGGCGAACTGCCCGCCGCCGAAATTCGTCGAGGGAAACTATGGCAGATTCCTCCTCGCCGACGATCTGACGAAACCGAGCCTCCGGTTCGGATACGGTGGAAGGCTCAAACCCCTCCAGGGTCTCGGCATTGGCGTGGAGGTGGACGATAAAAAAATCGCTCGCTACGGAACGCTGATTAAAACCCTCCACGCATGAGTCGGTGGATTTGTGCAAAAGTTCGTTGAAGGCACAGATGAATTCGTGTACCTTATCTGCATTCGTGTAATTCGTCTGTATTCGTGTAATTCATGGAAAAGGAGCATAACGTGCCGGCATTAGGTCGAAACATTCCGAGACACCTTTTTACCAGCGAGTCAGTTACGAAGGGACATCCCG
>CAYUYD010000003.1:0-33167 GCA_964449105.1 uncultured Planctomycetaceae bacterium
CTCTGACCGCTCGCGTCCCCTCAATGAGCTGTTAAAAAACTCCGCGCGGAGTCCGTTACTCTTGGCAGCATCTACCTGATCCTTCATCAGAGAAATGAGCGGACTAATGACGATGCAGGTTCCCGCAAGCAAATGTGCCGGGAGTTGATAGCACAGCGATTTTCCGCCGCCCGTGGGCATCACAGCAAAGGCGTCGCGTCGGCCCATGATTGCACGGATGATGTCTTCCTGGTTGGGCCTGAAGCCATGGAAACCAAAAACCTCGTTAAGCGGAACAGTGAGATCCGTGACCTTGCCTGATTTTCGCGAGAAAGCCATGTGTATGTCAACCCTGTGTGTACGTCTGCCTAGTGTATCTTTTGAGGTGATTATGTCGCACCTGGCCGGACGATGCAACCGATAAACCTATTCGACTTCTTGGTGTCAGCCAGGACAAGCTCATGGCTTGGCATGTTTGTATCGCCCTTGCCGGCGCGACGTAAAATTTTTGCAAATAAATCGCAATATCCACCTGCGCGCGTGCGTTTTATCTATCAGACGATCAGACGCGCCGGCAAAAGGGCGAACCGGAGCGGCCTTGGACTTGCCAATCGCGCGATTGGCGTCAATGAGGCGACGCCCTGACATTGAAAGGGAGCAAAAAATGAAAACTGTGAAATTAGTTCTGGTAACGATGGTTGGTGTTATGTTGTTTGGCGCCTCCGCCCTGGTGGCCGAAGACGCCGTCGGTGAGCAAAAACGCCCGCGCATACAAGACCGAAGAGAATTTCGGGATAACCTCCACGAGAGGATTCTGAAGGAATTGGACCTGACGGCTGATCAGCAGGCGCAGGTCAAGCAGATTCTCGAGACCCATAAGCAGGCCGTCGAGAACTGGCAAAAAGAAAACGCGGAGGAACTCAAGGCCCTTCGCGAGCAAATGGAAAAGGCCCGCGCGGAGAAAGACACCGAAGCAGTCAAGTCCCTGCGAGAAAAGTCGGCCAAGATATTCAAGGGACGGCAGGAGTTACAAGAGTCGCTGAACAAGCAGATTAAAGCGGTGCTGACGGATGAGCAAAAGGAGAAGTTTGAGAATCTTTCACGCCTGGTTCGCTCTGCCGTGATTGGGGCGCAGCAGATTCGCACAGCCTTGCGCGGGCTGGACCTGAACGACGAGCAGAAAGAAAAGATCAAGAAAATCATTGCCGAAACCGGAGAAGCCGCTGGCAAGGTCGAAACGCCCAAAGGGAAACTCGAACTTTGGCAAAAGGCGGTCCAGACAATCAAGTCCGACGTCCTGACCGAAGAGCAGGTGAAGAAATTTGAACAGGCTATGAATCAAATGAGACAGGGTCGCGGGCTTATGGGGCCGATGGCCGACCTGAATCTGACGGATGACCAGAAAGAGCAGATGGAGAAGATCGAGGCTAAGTATCGCGACCAGATTAAGAACGCCGGGCCGGAAGATCGCCGCGAACTGATGAAGAAGATGCGCGACGAGATGAACTCCGTTCTGACCGATGAGCAGAAGGCGAAGGTCAAAAAGAACCGAGAAGAGCAGATGAATAGGCGGCGTCAGGGCCGAGATAATCCTAAGACGGACGATACGCCGACAGACAAAGAGTAAGCCGGCAGCGGCAGGAAAGTGAACTGAAGGGGCGTCGTCCATATGGGCGACGCCCCTTTTCATAGACGAAGGTAAAAACTACTGCCGAAGGAGGGAGTCGAACCCTCACGGGGTGTAGGCCCCACAGGATTTTGAATCCTGCGCGTCTGCCAGTTCCGCCACTTCGGCCTGAATGCCGGTAATGTAAGGTGGATGCCGATATTCATCAAGAGCCGGCCTGCTCAGACTTGACAAAAAGCCCGCCCACACCTAGATTCACCGGTTCGCAAAAGGCATTTATTCTGGAAGGATACTACGTGATGAATCTTATAACCGGAGCAACTGGTCTGTTGGGCAGCCACATTGCCGCTAAACTTCGTTCCGCCGGTCAGGATGTACGCGGCCTCGTCAGGTCCGAGTCCGACACCGGTTTCCTCGATACAATCGGCGTCGAAAAGGCTGTCGGCGATATTACCGACCGCGATTCCCTCGCCAAGGCCATGGATGGCGTGGAGGTCGTCTATCACGTCGCAGCCCGCGTCGGCGATTGGGGTCCCTGGCGGGAATTCGAAGCCATTACCATCGACGGGACTCGGAACATAGTCGAGACGGCCGGGCGCGCCGGCGTAAAGCGGTTCCTGCACATCTCATCCATCAGCGCCTACGGGCACCCCGATGGGAAGGGTCTCGTCCTGGACGAGACAGCCCCACTGGGCTTTAACCTGCACAAGTGGAGTTACTACAGCCGGGCCAAAGTCGAGGCCGAAAAAATAGTCTGGTCCGCCCATGAGAAAGGCGACCTGCCAGTTACCGTCATCCGTCCCAGCTGGCTCTACGGCGAACGGGACCGGGCGTCGATGCCCCGCCTGATCCGCGCAATCAAGGCCGGCAAGGCCAAACTCATCGGCGACGGAACCAACCGCCTCAACCTCACCTATGCCGGAAACGAGGCAGAGGGGTGTATCCTGGCAGCCAATTCCCCCAAGGCCGCCGGGCAGGCGTACAACCTCTGCAACGACGGCGCCATCACCCAGGCGGAGTATCTCAACAAGATCGCCGCACAGATCGGCGCAAAACCGGTAACGAAAAAGGTGCCTTACAAGGTGGCCTACGGAGCGGCCTTTATGATGGAGTTGTTCGGGCACATGTTAGGCAGGAAGAAACCGCCGCTGGTAACGCGATATTCGGTCTGGCTGATAGGCCGGCGGGTATTCTTCAGTACGGATAAGATCGAGCGCGAACTTGGATACTCCCCCACCGTCGGATATGACGAAGGTATCGCCCGCGCCGTCGATTGGGCATTAAAAAATTCCTGAAAGGTATGGCTGGTTTTCGATGCACAAAAAAATAGCAGGGATACAGGGAATGCACGGGATAAAAATTTTTTCCCTCTTTTTTTCTTTATTTAATTCTTATCCTCTGCATTCCCTGTATCCCTGCTATTCCTTGTTTGGAAGAAAATATTTCTGAAAAATGAGTCTGGACAATAGTTTGACAAAACCCTAATATCTGTACTCGCTGCTCGACGGAAGTTGTTGGCCGACAGGTGGATTCGGGTATAATTCCTCGCATTTTCCCCCCACCCACCGAATGGGGCTTGGGTTTTACGTATCTGAAATCATTTATGCGGTGAAAGGCGTATAATTATGGTCGGGACGGCTGACGCCGCCCCGACCGATTAGGCAGGCGTGTAAAGGGTCTTGGCCAACAGGACCCAAGCATACGCGTTAGGACTCAGGGTCGGGGGTCTTAATCAGCGTTATGCGTGCACGCCTGCTTTTATTTTAATCCGTCTGTATGTCCGCCTGTTACATGAGAGAATCGGGTTTGCGATTCTTTCGGCCACCGGTATCTCACTCTACTGCCAATTCAACCTGCTCAACCAGTCTGGCCAAATCCAGCGGCTTAGGCAGGCATATTTTCGCGCCGCAGTCCAGTATCCGACGGTTATTTTCGTCGGACGGATAGGCTGTAATTGCAATAACATCAGCATGTTTGGTCGCTTCCTGGGATTTAATCATCCGGCAGACCTCGAATCCGTCCATGCCCGGCATTCGCAGGTCCAGGATAACAACGTCGGGCTTAAGTGTCGCCACGACAGTCCCTGCCCGGAAACCGTCTTGCACCTCTACAATTTCGTAATCAGGATGCGAATGCCCTATCGCCCTGGCGATTATCCGCGTCGCGTCCGGCTCATCATCGACTATCAGCACACGCACCGGCACCTGCTCCAATCCAGCAGGGACCGGCATCTTGTGTTCACGCAGGAACCGCACAAGGTCATCGACGGCCACACGCCTGTGCCCCCCCGGAGTTCGATGAGCCTTCAACACACCGCTGTCAATCCAGTTTGCAACCGAACCGGGATCAACCTCGATCATCTCGGCGATATCAAACGTTGACAGGTTCCTTTTGCCTGCCTGGTCGCCTCGAGTCGATCTCCTGTCGCGCTTGCCCATCTCTGTTTCACCTTTTCCCGACCAACCTGTATTATAATCGACCAAAATATGATTCGCCTATAGGAATATTCGAATAATTCCTAAATTTCGGATTTTGTGGAATTATGTCGCTCCCCCGCTTCCAGTCCCGATTTCTTTATCCTGCTGGAACGATAGGGTGCATATTGATTTTTGGGGAAGATGCTGGTGGCACAGGCTTTTAGCCTGTGCATGTTCCGGCTGCGTGGACCGCACAGGTTGGAAAACCTGTGCCACCAGTTACCGAACCCCCAAAATCAATATGCACCCGAACGATACGCGTTATTGCCTGATGATATGGAATGTTGATATAATCCACTCGAGACGCAGAAGTTCATCGGGTGGTTTCAATGAAAGGGCGCATCATGACAGAGCAGATACAACAAGTACAAAACGAAGAAGTGCCGACCAGTGTGGAATGTCCCGCGACCAGGGAGCCGGCGGTTCGCCTGTTCATAGTGGCGGGGATACTTATTGGTTTTGGGTTATGGTGCTTTGTCGATGTCCACAGAGGCAAGTACCCCTGGAAGGAGAACGCCAATACCAGCGAAGTTTTCAGTTATTGGTTCAACCACGGCGGCGCTTTTGTCTTTCCGTTGCTGGGACTGATACCGATGGGTTTGGCGGCGGCGTCTTTGCGACGTAAGTTGGTGGCCGACGAAAAAGGCATCGGCTACGTCGGAAAGGAACAAATTGCCTGGAGCGCGATACGTTCGCTGGATGCCTCCAAACTTGCCGACAAGGGCGTCCTTCGACTCGACTATGAGGCCGGGGGCGGGCAAAAGACGCTGAAGTTGTGCAATTGGAAATTACAGAACTTCCGCGCGCTTGTGTTGCTCGTGGAAAAGAAGGCGCCCGCCGCGAAGCAGTAGTATTTCGCCGGTATCATAAAGCCTTGTGCCGAAATCGGCCAATTTGGTCTTGAACGGAGCGGGCAAGTTGTTAAACTACCGGCCTCGAATCCCGAGTGGGTAACTTTTTTTTTTCAGCGCCGCTAGCTCAGTTGGTAGAGCAGCTGACTCTTAATCAGCGGGTCGAAGGTTCGAGTCCTTCGCGGCGCAGTCTCAATTTCCAGTTGCCAATTTTCGATTGCCCTTCGGGGCGCCTTCGGCGTCCGCTTTTCAATTGGAATTTTGATGTCAGGTCAGCGTTTCCGTTACGCTGCCGCCATTGCGGCGTTGGTGCTCGGAGCGGGGATTGCGTTCCTGCCTCCGCTGATTGGGCGGGCGAGTATTACGAACTCTACACGAACCAGTACACCGAACAGCGCCAGGCCGAAATCCTCGCCGGCGGGGATTAAGGGGTGCCATGCCCTCACCCGTCTTCGGGGGTGGGCATGTAACGCATCATGCTTACCCGCTTCGCGTGAAAGCATGGGACACAGGGACAGATACCTTAATTCGGTGGTAGCGCACTGACAAATTGACAGACAGATCGACAAAATTGACAGGTGGAATCGGGGAAAATAACGGCATTATCGCGGCTGGATTTTTTTGAAAGATTTTATCTTCCGGCCAGGCCGGGCTTTGCCGAATCCCACATCTTTTCCGGTGCCGCGTTTGCACCACAAAAGCGAGGGCGTCGATAGGACGCTTGGTAGATATTTGACAATAGAAGAAAGACCGGATTACCGGAGGACCGGAATACCGGATTGCCGGAAGACTGGGCATTAGGCATTGGGCATTGGTGGCCGATGGTTATGGAACGCTCGGCCATTATGTCCTGCGGTTTTGTCGAATCGGGAAATGAAACAGAAAAATTCGTAACTAACATTATGCCACCAATGCCAAATGCCGAGTGCCAAATGCCTTTCTCTAATCCACAATCCGCAATGGTACTCTGGGCCGTTTGGGTAAAATAGGCAAGGGCGAAATTTGAAAAATGAGCAAAAAATGACACCGAAAATCGCAAGTCCTTACACGTCAAGGAGTTACGCTTTTCGCCTTCTTTCCCAAACTTTCCTAAACTTTCCTAAACTTTCCTAAACTTTCCTAAACTTTCCTAAACTTTCCCAATCTTTCCGAATCTTTCCGTTTCGTTCCCAATCGTTCCGTTTCGTTCCGGGGTCCGCTTGGGTTACTTGACGCCGTAGAGCGCCTCTCGGTCGATGTTTCCTTCGAGGTCCCTGAGGATGTCGGGCAGTTCGACGCCGTCGCGGGCGGCAATCAGGCGCCCCATCGCCAGCGACACCGACAGGATCGCGTTCATGCCGAGGTTGGCCTTTCGCTGCATGACGGCTACCTGCTCATCGGCGCCGGCGCTGGCGGCCAACTTTTTGCGCTCGACAGCGACCTTGCGTTCGAGGTCCAGCATCTGCTTATCAACGTCGAACAGCCCGCCGACCTCGGCCAACGTCTTGCCCACGAACAGCGGGGCGATATACTTCTCGACGTTATCAACGGCATTGAGACAGCCCTTGCCTTTGTAACGCTGCGCCCGCCGCCACAGCTCCGACAGATCCTTGTCGTTCTTGCCATTGACGGTATCGTTGTTCACGTCCTTCTTGAAGGCGAAGGTTTTTCCGCTGTCCTTGCTGGCGAACAGGGTCGGATGCTTATCGGTGGCCTGGCACTTCTCGACGATGCTGTCGATCAGGTGGCTGGCTTCATCGCTGCCTGCCGATGTTCCCAGCGGCGTTGCGCCGGTGAAGGTTACGCCGTTCTCGAGACGGACGCTGACGCCGACCGTCGGGATTCCGGCGTTGGTGGCCTCTTCGCGGGCCAGGATAGCGGCTATCTTCAGGTCGGATTCCAGCGGGCGGGTAACCTTGATGCCCTTGGCGAGCATGTCCATCAGTTCGGTGATGCGGGCGTACTTTATCAGGCGTTCCGTGTTGGACCCGCCGCCGCACTTCAGCGCCATGGCATCGACCGCGAAGCCGATGTCGGCCTCCATCGTGTCGTTGGGGCTTTTGGAGCGGTGGGAAACGACCAGCGCAGCCCCCCTGCTTTTGGCGGCATGAGTGGCCAGGAGCGTCTCGCAAAGCGAACCGATCTGGTTGGCCTTGACGAGGACGGTGTTCATCAGCCCGTCCTCTATGGCCTTGATAATGTTGGTGTCCTTGGTGGTAACAAGGTCGTCGCCGATGATGAAGATGGTGTCGCCAAGTTCCTTCATCATCATCTTCCAGCCTTCCGGGTCGTCCTCGGCATGGCCGTCCTCGATGGAGACGATGGGGTACCTTGCGACCCAGTCCTTGTACATCTCCACGAGTTCTTCGCTGGTCATAACCTTGGGTTCTTCGGCCCGCCAGAAGGAATACTGTCCGATGGCGTCGGTCCGTCCGGTCTCTTCGCGGAAGGCGACGCTCAGTTCGGTTGCAGCCGGGTCAAGCGCCAGGGCGACGTCCACGCCCGGTATGAATCCACACTCCTCAATGGCCTGGACGGCGACCTTGAGTGCGCGTTCTTCGGGGATGGCGTCGTCGCCGCGTCTGCTGTAAGCGCCGACCATTCCGCCTTCAAGACCGATGCCGACGAAGTTCATGCCTTCGGAATCCTGGACGATCTGGATGACGCGGCTTTGAAGGGCGTTTGTCATCCGCTGGGCCTCGACGTAATTCGTGGCAGAGAGGGGAAGGAACATGAATTCCTGGAAGGAGAGGTTTCCGCCCTGCTCCTCGGTGTGCCGACCGCCCATGAGGCAGTTTCGGAACTGCCAAGGCGCGCGGACCGCCTTGCCGTCCACGTTGATTTCGCGGAGGCGGGTTTCCAGCATCTTCTTCTTTATGCCGGCGGTGTCCCATTTGCCGGCTGCGGCCGCACGACGGGCTTCCGCCGCCTTTGCGGCTGCACCGGACTGGCGGGCACGGAAACCCTTGAGCGCACCGTGGTCGGCCAACATGCGGTCAAGCAACGCCACGATGCCTATCGTTGCAAGTAATCGGCCTATGATGAGCACCAGGTTCATTCCGCCGATTGTCGCGCCGGTCAGCACCGTCAGCGACAGAGTTGACAATACAACCCCCAACGGCAGCGTCGCCATGGACAGTTTGGCGCTGATGGTGGGACCGGCAGCCGAGACCGCCAGGTTCTGGGTCTTGACGTCCGGGAAAAAATTACCGGCCTCTTTCTTGATGCCGGGGAACTTCCCGAACGGTATAAGCAGAATCGCCTTAAGGTACAGGCCGAACTTGTTCGTCGCCAGTTGCCTGTCGGCCGATTCGAGGTATTCCGGACGGAGGTTGTTGGTCCGCACCGCCGCCAGGTAATGGCCTAACTCGTGGATGGCAATGTTGAGGTGATACGAGAGGTACAGGATAATCGCCGAAACGATTACTTCCCCGTGGATGGGATTGAACATGAAGTTCAGCACCTTCCACTTTGTCCATATCTTGTCGGTCCCCAGCATCAGCAGGCTCGACAGGAACGCCACGTGGAAGGAAACGAGTTTATGGTTTGCGATGACCCATCCTTCTTCCAGGAGTCCCGGTCGCCAGGAAGGTCTCATCCTTCCGCCGGAGCGGATTCTGCCGATAAGATTTACTATACCTTCATATACCTTCACAGATGTGCTGCCCGACATTATATTTTTCCTTTCTTTTCCCTGATTTTTGACAATCAATTAGGGGATTCCCGATTACATTGTGGCCGAAAGGCCCGTAAAAAACCGAGGCAGTATCGCATTATAATCGGTGAAATGCAATAGTTGAGTTGGCGAGGCATGAAAGTTTCTTTCCACGCGCCGGCTTGGCGATACAATAAAGCAATCGCATATGTTACAGGTATCCGTCAACAACATATCCGGCCCGACATCGGGCAGGTCCGTTCACGTAGGCCTGGTCGCAGGCGGTCAGACGCTTTGCAACCTCGGTCCGGTGGTTCGGCACATGATAGTCGGGCTGCTGGATGAACCGCTGCCGGTAACGCTGTTTTGCCCGGCCAAAACGGACGTCGTAAATATCCCCGCCCCGCCGGTGCAGATTATCGAGTATGACACGACCCGCCTTCCGTTTCTCCGTGAACGGGCGTTCGATGCCCTTGTCCAGCAGGTCGCCCAGTCCGGCATATCTCTGCTGCACGCCCTTGATACCGATGCGGCGGGTCTTACGGGCAGACTGGCAGCCGAAGTGGATGTGGATTATATCATCGGTATATATTCGCTTGTCCGGGATGTGAGGCCGCTGGATATGCACTGCCGGGCGGTCCTCGCCGCCAGCGAGCCGATCCGCCAGCGCTTGCTGAATTCGCATATCGGTCCGGCGGAGATGGTCCATCTGCTCCGGCCTGGGGTTCACCAGTCCCACGAGGCTACGTGCTTTGTCAATCCCGCCCTTTCCACCGCCATTGTAGCAGGAGGGGTATTTCAGGAACACAGACCTTTCGCCACGGTTCTGGAGGTGTTCGCCCAACTGCAAAAGTCGCGGCAGGATTGCGTTTTTTTCGTCGTAGGCAGCGGCCCGGACGAAGTACGCCTCCGACGACTGTCAGAAAAACTGGGCCTGACGGCGAACCTGACCTTTGTGGACCGGCAAGGCCCTGACGAACTAAAGGACATCCTTCGCGCCGCCGACATCTTCATCTCGCCAGCGCCGTCAAACCGTTTGGAGATAGAACTTCTATCGGCGATGGCGGCGGGCGTTCCGGTCATCGCCGCCGGGACGAAGGTCTGCGATTTCATTATTCCGGACGAAACGGCACTGACGTACCGCTCCGGCAGCGCCTCTGAACTGGCCGACAAACTCGCCTTACTGATGGACGACCATTACGCCGCTAAAAAACTCGCGGAAAAGGCGCTCGAATATCTTCGCAAAAACCACTCGCCGGCAAAGATGGCCAGCCAATTGATCGACCTGTATTACGCCGTTACAGGAAAGAAAAGACCCGTGAGTTAGACTGGCGCTTTGCACATTTCGGCGAGGTCGATTCCCGCAAGTTCGGGGGCGTCTAACTGATCTGCAAGCCGATGCATCAGTTCCCCGTCAGCCTGCTCGGCATTCAGGAACTCTACGCCCAGCAGATTTCCCTCGGCATCGTAGTCCGCCATTATGGAAGCCGGTTCTATCACCACGGTGTTCTTGACCTGACCTGTCGCGATGTCTGTAACATAGACGTAGCCCAGAACGCCGGTTTCGGTCGCCTCAAGCGTAATACGCAGAGATTTCAATTCGCCTTTGACCATAACACCGTCTTCACGAGCAGTATGCTTTCGTGTGACAACTCTTCAATCGCTACTACAAGTATTCTATCCCAATCTGCAAGATATTTGGTCAATATTTTTCCTCCATGGACCATATCCGTTTCTACGGAATCAGGACTATCTATCGCTTCGCGGACATCTTCCTCTTCGATAAGTCGCTCCTCAATGCGACGCCTTGCGTGAGCGGTGAACTGAATGTACCAACCTTCATACATCTCTTCATTCACCCCTTACGCTTTCGCATCGACGCCAAAGGGTTTCAGCAATTCCGCCAGTGGTGCGCGGTACTTTTCCGCCAACGGTATGAGAGGCAGGCGGAGTTCGTTTTCGATCATACCGGCCATTGCAAGGGCGGCCTTGATGGGAATCGGGTTGGTTTCCCAGAAGATTGCCCTGAACAGCGGGAAAAGTTTCAGGTGCTGCGCGGTGGCGGCGGCCAGGTCGCCGGCGAGGATGGCGTCGGTGAGTTTTCGCACCTCTGCCGGCAGGATGTTGGCAAGGACGCTGATGACGCCCCGCCCCCCCACCGAGCAGATCGGAAGCGTCAGCGAATCGTCGCCGGAGATTATCGTTACGTCGCACCCGGCGGCCAGGGCGGAAGATGAATCCAGTTTGCCCGTAGCCTCCTTGACGGCGACGACCTGCTCGATCTCGTTGTACATTCGGATAATCGTCTCGGTCGCCAGTTCAATCCCCGTCCTGCCGGGGATGTTGTAGAGGACTATGGGCAGGCCGACCTCGGCCAAAGCGGCGATGTGTTCGTACATTCCCTGCTGCGTGGGCTTGTTGTAATAGGGATTGACTATCAGACAGGCATCTGCGTCGACCTCTTTGGCGTGTTTGGTCAGGCGGACAGCCTCGGCTGTACTGTTGCTGCCTGTCCCGGCGATGACAGGGACCTTCCCTGCCGCACGCTCGACGGTGAACTCGATTACCTTGTCGTGCTCTTCGTGGCTGAGCGTCGGAGATTCACCCGTCGTGCCGCAGGGCACAAGCCCCTGAGTGCCGCCGGCCAGTTGAAAGTCAATCAACCGACCCATCGCGTCGTAATCAACCGCCCCGCCTCGGAACGGCGTAACCAGCGCCACCATAGAACCTTCGAATTTTATTTTGTCGGTCATGTTGCACATCCCCATATATTTCTGCGAAGCGGCTAGCCGCACGGCTTGCCGCTTCGCAATATCGATTATTTTCCCGCTTCTCGAATCAACCTTTTCATTTCGACGACTGCTTCGCGGAGACCGGTGAAGACGGCGCGAGAGATGATTGAGTGTCCGATGTTGAACTCGCTGAAGCCCTCCATCGCCGCTACCGGAGTGATGTTGCGATAGGTCAGCCCGTGTCCGCCGTGGACGATTAAACCGGCATCAAGCCCGGTCTTCAAACCGGCGCGGATTTCTTCCAGCGTCCCTGCCACCTCATCGCCGACGGCGTTGGCATACCGCCCGGTGTGGATTTCGATGGCGCCGAAGCCCGCGTCGCGCGATGCTGCAATCTGGGCGGGGTCCGGGTCGATAAACGCGCTGACGACAATGCCGGCCTGATTCAGCCGCTTTACCACCTCGGACACCCGCTTCATCTGTCCGCGAACGTCCAGGCCGCCCTCGGTGGTAACCTCCTGGCGGTTCTCAGGAACGAGCGACGCCTGCTGAGGCCTGATTTCAAGGGCGATATTGACTATTTCCTCGGCCAGCGACATTTCCATGTTCAACTTGACCCGGACGGTCTGCTTGAGCAGATGGACGTCGCGGTCGAGGATGTGGCGGCGGTCCTGCCGGAGGTGAAATGTAATGCAGTCCGCCCCGCCGAGTTCCGCTTCCGCCGCCGCCCAGACCGGGTCCGGTTCAACGGTTCGTCTCGCCTGCCGGACCGTAGCTACGTGATCGATATTTACGCCTAAACCCGCCATCGTGTTACTCCAATTTCCGATTGGTTTATTCGTTTTACGAGCCGCGACCGTCAGGGAGCGGTCGGCAAACCTTATCATGACCGGAATGACCGCTCCCTGACGGTCGCGGCTCGTAAGGTCGCATCCGCTATCTGAATCCCTGACAAATAGTGTGCTCAAATAACCTATCCGAAAATAACTTAATCTGCAAATCTTTGCTCCCGTCGGAACTATATGATGTAGAATGTATCCCGAAAGGAGTTCATCCATGACTCGCAGATTTATCTTCGGTTTGCTTATACTGTTTGCCGTCTCGGCATCCGTATGCGCGCAAACGACCCGCCCTGCCGGTTCGTCTGAACCGGCTGACCTGCTGGCTGGGGCGAAGTGGTCTTACAGCACCGACGATGGTAAAACCTTCTCGGCCACGCCTCTCACCATCAAGTCCGGGACGACCGCCGAAATCACAGCCCGGACGGAATTCGACGCAGCCGACCCGTCCGAGTTTGTCGTGCTGGAACTGACGCCCAACCTGCCGACGCAATCGTCTCAACACCTGAAATTTTTCCTCAACGGCGAGCAGATAAAACCGCCTATGGAGGGAATGAATTACAAGACCATCCCCGCCATCGACGCGAAGATGCTGAAGGCGGGCAAAAACGTTCTGACGGCCAGGATTACACTCAAAAACAACGCGAAGGACTATCAACTCGATATCGCCATGCGACTGGCAGCGTTGAAGGCAGAGCATTTTAAAATCCAGACCGGCCCGATACTCGGCGCTATCGGCGAGAACTACTTCACCGTAACCTGTCGGACGAACATGCCGGCGAGCGGGACTCTCTCTGCCCAACCAGTTCGCATGACGGCAATCATTCCGCCGGTGGTCGGCACGACTCCAGCCGGGCTGTTCCACCGATTCAAACTCCAGGACCTCAAAGGCAGTTGTAACGAATACACGTACAGGCTGCAGTTTCAATGCCGTGACGTGAAAATCACCTATCGTGACCAGGTGGTCTTACCTGCGAGCATTCGCATCGGTCAATTGCGCTTCATCGCGATGGGCGACAGCAGGACGAACCCGGAGGACTGGGCTAAGGTGACCGAGGCCGTTCTAAAGACCAAGCCCGATTTGGTCGTCTTTTCCGGCGACATGGTCGCCTATGGCCTGAATGATTGGCAATGGGATGAGGAGTTCTTCGGCCCGGCGAAGAAACTATTCGAGACGATCCCCTTCTACGCCGTTATCGGCAATCACGAGCACAACGCTCCGCTTTACCCGGAATTGTTCTATACGCCAAGCAAGGACGGACGCGGCAAAAACTGGTCGCAGGAAATCAACGGCGTGCTTTTAATTGGCATTGACGGTGAGGAGGACTTCTCGGAAGGCAGCGAAAACGGAAAGTGGCTGGAAAAGACGCTGGATGAGTCAAAGGCGAAGTTCATCTTCTTCTTCAGTCACTATCCCGCCTGGACTTCGAGCAACCACGGCCGGCTGGACGAGAAAACCGGCAGACCTGCAGAGAAGCCGACTCTCCAGGCGCAGGATGTAATCGCGCCGCTGCTGACGAAGTACAAGGCCACCGCTTTTATCTGTGGGCATGATCACGTCTATGAGCGTTCGGAGTTGCCGGGCGGGTTGACTCACATAATTTCCGGCGGGGCCGGTGCGCCACTCCGCCAAAAGGTGGAAGAAGCCGAAAAACAAAACCCTTATTCAAAGGTCTTCGCCTCCGTGTTGCACTACTGCTTCTTTGAGGTCAACGGCGATACGTGCACAATGAAGGCCGTTACCCCCGAAGGAAAGGTTATTGATACGCGGGTGTGGAAGGCGCGAGGGAAATAGGTTAGAGGTTAGAGTTACGCGCGAAGCGACTTGTCGTTTCTTTTACTCTCACCTCTCACCTCTAACCTTCAGTAGGTCAGATTCCGTCGAGGACAGGCAGAGGCGGTAACTGATAGAGAGTTTCCGCCGGACTCCAGGTCCAGTCGAACCGTTACGCTCTTGGTATATTCAATTCCTTCGCCGTCCAGGCCGATGTCAGGGTCGATAAAGAAGTCCGTAACCTGCACCTCCTCGTCTGAAGCGATAAGAGGTTCAGATGTCTGCGTTCCGCTGACGGTGCGGCGGCAATAGAGGGCTCCGCCGACCAGTTCGTATTCGATTTTCGTCAGGCCTTCGGGATTGGTCGGCGGGACGATGGTAACTCGTTGTGAGGATGAATCAACGCCATCGGCAGTGCGAATCTCCGACATCATCCGGTTGAGCACGACTCGCGCGGTTTGTGTCAGTTGAGCGATTTTCGTATTTTCGCCGTAGTTCTGAAAACCGGCCTGCATTGCCATCGCCACCGCCGACAGGAGAATAGCCAGTATCGTCAGGGCCATCAGCATTTCGACAATCGTAAAGCCCCGCCGGGTTTGTGCTTGTTTCGTCATGGTGTTACTTCCTCGTAGGAACCCGGAACCGGTTCCAGCGCGAAGGGCTTTATGAATCCGGCGGCATTTGGGTCGGCGTTCAGCCGATCTACGAAGATGTCCACGTTACCCCCCACACTTGTCGGCAGGTCTTCCAGACCTATTACGGAACCTTTGACGGTTCCTTCGGCAGTACCGGTGAAAGTCAACTGGTCGGCGGCGATTGAGCCGTTAATCGCAGAGAAATTTCCCGCGAAGGTTACTCCAAAGCCCGGCGCCAAAATGAATGTGCCCGTCTGCTGTTTGACATCGGAAAACTCCGACGTGTCGGGCAGGGCCTCGACTCCGTTAGCCACGACGCGGCCGGCGAACCTCAACTGGCAGGTGCTGATTGGTTCACCGCTTTCTTCGGTAACCACTATGCCGTTCAGCGTGCATTTGCCCTCAAACCGGACGTTGTTCGGCGACTCGATATAGACAACGCCGTTGAGCACGACATCACTGGTGAAGTTCGGGTTCATCCCGGCAGGGATTAGCAGGTTGTTATATACGTCCTTGTTGGTCGGGTCGCTCGGCTGGAGGGTGTATGTCGCCAGGGCGGCGATCGGCGCAACGTCAATCTCCGGGAAATCCGGTCCTTGCACCCCGTTATGCACATGCTTGGCGATCTCGGCCAGGTCCTGGGTTCCGGCGACTGTCGGGCTGCCGGATATGGACACGTAGGCGTCAGTTCCGGCGGCATAGAGGTCGCCGTCAACTTCGGCGTGCCCGGCCAGGCAGAGGGCGTCGAGATGCGAAGTCGTTACCGAGATGACGCTCGCTTCGGACGGATCGTTGACTCCCAGAATACGGGCGCTTCCGAAGATCGAAATCTGTCCGCGCGAAGCCAGGCCGTAATCAAATACCGCCGCCGGTTTGGACACGAGCATCAGGTCCATGACCAGGCAGCGTGTAACGCCGCCGAACGATCCGCTGACCTTCATTTGGCACCGGTCCGAATCCAACGGGGTGAACCAGCAGCGGAAGGACTTCCCCTCCACCTGTATATCGGGAACCAGGACGGACTCGCCGATAATGATCACTTGTCCGGCGGCGAGGTTGACCGTACCTTCCAGCCGATCGGCCAGAGCCTTCCTCATATTGACGCAAAATGTTTCTTCCGAGGTGCTTCCGGGCAACCTGACACTTTCGAGAACGTTGAGCATAAACGCCAGCCCGCTCTCGGCGGCCATTTGCGCCCCGGCGGAGTTACGACAGTTGCTGCTTTTTTGCAGGTCCAGGTCGGTAGTTGAGGCAAAAGCCACCGCCAGCGTACTGAAAATCGCCAGCAGCAGAAGGGCCAGTACGTAGGCAAACCCATGATTGAATTTATTCGACGGTCCCATCCCTAATTCCTCCTTGTAACAAGCCATCCGGTCGTAAGCACAGGCTGACTCCCGTGCGAAACTAAAACTTCGACATATATCATCTCGCTCGCTCCATTGGCGACGGTCGCCGAGAGGTTATCCGGGTTCCGCCATGTCAGCGTAATCTTCTGCGACCAGCCCGGCATGTCGGTAAGCGCCTGACCGGTTCCGTTTCTCGGCGGGCTGTAGGTTACGCCCGCCAGGTCGTCCAGATCATCGACGAACGTCTGCGGGTTTTCCCATCCGTCCGGACCGGGGGGATTATCGGGTGTTTCAGGGTCCAGGAAAGGCAGTTTCAGCGTCCACTCGCGGATTTCCTGTCCCAGGTTAATCGCATGGGTAATTTCCCTGGCACTGGCGTTGACCTGTGTGCCGGACTTCGTCGCGACCATCATCGCCGAGACCCCCACGCCCACAAGGACAGATGCAATCAGGGCCTCTATGAGCGTAAAACCGCTCCGGCTGGCATGGCTTCGCTGCCCTGTTCGCGCCGACATTGAATCAACCCTCCAAAAATACAACTTTAGTCCTATTTCACCAACTGCGACATCTTGAAGATTGGGAGAATTATGCTCATGGCGATAAAACCGACGAGAAAACCCATCAGGACGATCATCAACGGTTCGATCATCGCCGTTACCGCCTTGATAACGTTCCTCAGTTCCCGGGCGTAATATTCGGCTACGTCGGTAAGCACCTCTGCAAGTTTTCCGGATTCCTCCCCGGCGGAGATCATCTGAACGACGTTTCTGGGCAACAGGCCGTGCCTGGACAACGGTCCGGCGATCTGCTTTCCGCCCTTGACAGACTGGTGAACCGTCATCCACATCTGCCTGAAAAGCGTATTACCGGAAACCTCCGCTGTGATATTAATAGTCTCAAGCATGGGCACGCCGGCATTGACCATCTCGCCCATAGTCTGGAGCCCTCGCGTGATGTACAACGCGCGGAAGACCTTCTTCAGCAGCGGCAGGCGAAGTTTGGTCATGTCCCACCACTTGCAGCCGAAAGGCGTGCGGATGAAGTACCAGCCCCCCCCCACCAGTGTGCATACCGTTGCGACTACAACGTACCAGTAGCCTCGCAAAAACGCACTGGTCGCCAGAAGCAGCGTCGTCGGCATCGGAAGCAGGTGTTCCTTACCGGCGAAGAGCGTCGTGAACTTCGGCAATACGAAGGTCAGCAGGAAAATGGTCGTAGAAATCGCCATCACCGCGATAATAATCGGGTACACCATCGCCCCGCGAATCATTGAACGCGTCTCAATCTGCTGATACAGGTAAGCGGAAATCCGCTCCAGCATGTGCCCGAAATTGCCTGACATCTCAGAGGCCTTGACCATGTTGACGTAAAGCGGGCTGAACACCTTCGGATGCCTGGCCAGTGCCTCTGAAAACGGCTTGCCCGACTCGAGGTCTTCGCGGATCTTGTGCAGAATCTTACGGAACGCCGGGTTCTCAACCTGCTCGGCGATGCTCTCGGTCGCGCCTCGAATGTCGATACCGGCTTTAATCATTACAGACAACTGATTGGTGAAGGTGAAAACATCCTTAGGCCCCGGGCCAAAATTTATGCTGAATGTTCGGATACGTTCAAAAAGCGACTTTCCGCTCGACTTCGTCGGGGAAATATCCAGCAGGTATCCCGCATCCTGATTTCGGACCATTACCGCCGCCTCGGTGAGACTGCCGGCGGCGATCTCGCCGCCCATTACCCCGCCTCCCTGACCCCTCAACTGATACTGATACATCGGCATCGCTTTTTACCTCCGCCGCACCGGCAACTTCTCGTGAACAGACAAAATCCGCTTTGATAACCCCAATTAAAGCCTACGATTCGCATGGGGGAGGGGCAAATCTGCGTAATTTTTCCCGTTCAGGGCGTTTTCTGCGGGTGGCGCAGGTCCCGCAAGGGATGCTGCGAATTTTCAACCTGTGCCGCCATGGTTACAGAATTGTTTTAACTGCTGATACCTCGTAAAATTACCCCACAGAAATGATGATGCAAAACCAACAAAATCCGTCAAAAATGCTTTTTCGTTTCAGTCTCTACGGCTTCCTGAAAAATCAGCAGTACTACGACCCGTTCCTTATACTTTTTTTCCGTCAGGCGGGCTTGAGTTTTTCCCTTATTGGGCTGCTGGTCGGTTTCCGTGAATTGCTTATCAACATTTTCGAGGTTCCCAGCGGGGCTTTGGCGGACCTTTACGGTCGGCGGCGGTGCATGATGTTCAGTTTCTGCGCGTTCATCGCTTCTTTCGCCGTCTTTGCATTCTCTTCGGGAATGTGGCATTTCTTCGCGGCGATGGCATTGTTCGCTCTCGGCGACGCCTTTCGCACCGGCACGCACAAGGCCATGATCTTCGGCTATCTCGTGTTCGAAGGGCGAAGCGATGAAAAAACCAGGTATTACGGTACGACGCGGGCGTTCTCGAAAATCGGTTCGGCTGTTTCCGTTGTCATCGCCTCGGCGATAGTGTTCGGCGCAGCGGGCCTTCAGACCGGCGCAGACCTGGCTGTGTACAAATACCTATTCCTCGCCAGTATCGTCCCCTATGTTGCCGGTCTGATTAACTTCGCCGGTTATCCCGATCACCTCGATGGTCCCGGCGGGCGGGCTGTTTCGGCCAGGCAGGTTCTCGGGCACCTGTACCGCGTCGGCAGGCAGACGCTGAAGGCTTCTCGCATGCGCGGGCTGATGATTGAGTCGATGGGGTTTGATGGAACCTACAAGGTCGCGAAGGACTATCTCCAGCCGGTCATAAAGATCGCCGCCCTGTCGCTTCCCTGTTTTGCGGGATTGGGAAATATCCAACGGACGGCGGGGCTTATTTTGGTTGTATATGTCGTGCTCCATCTTTTTGAGAGCCTGGCCTCCCGACGCAGCGATACATTACGCAGGTATTCCGGCGGAAGCGAGCGAAGCGCGACGTTTCTATGGTGGGCGAATCTGTTTATCTTCGCCGCCATTGCCGCGGGGCTTGGGTTGGACTTTTGTCTTGGCGAAACGGCGGCGGGATTGGGGCTGGCTGTAGCGATAGTCGGTTTCCTGGTTCTGGCGGTGATTCAGAACCTCTGGTGTCCTATACAAATCGGTCGATTCAACGCCGCCAGCGACCCCGCAGACGGGGCGACCGTCTTGAGTATAGAATCTCAGGTTACAAGCCTGTCGGCGGCGATTCTCGCGCCGCTTCTGGGTCTGGCGGTGGACTGGGTCGGATCATTAAGCCGGCCGGGCGGAAAAGGGGTTTCGTTTGTCCCCGTCGCGCTGACCGGGCTGGGAATTACCGCGGCGATGATTGTCTTTCGCCGGCAGGCGGTCCGACGGAACAATTCTTCACAAGCACCGGATGACAACGTATAATCCACTCGCCGTTTATCGTCGCCGTGCCGGCGACGGCTAAACGAGTTACCGGCGCCGAATCCTGATACGAGGTTTTGACATGGCAAGGCATCAAAAACGCATAGTTGTTTTCCCGGGCACCTTCGACCCGATCACCAACGGGCATCTTGACGTAATTCAGCGCGGGCGGAAACTTTTCGACGAACTCATCGTCGCCGTTGGAACCAATCCCGAAAAGCAGACGCTCTTCAGCCTGAATGAACGGGTCGAACTGATCCGCAAGGTTCTGGCCGATTACCCTGACGTCCGCGTGGAGGCATTCGAGGGGCTGACCGTGGACTTCGCCGGGAAGATCGGCGCAGAGGCCATTCTTCGCGGCATCCGAAACAGTTCTGACCTGCAGTTTGAGTTCCAGGTCGCCCTGACCAACCGTGTCGTAGCCGGCGTGGAGACGATATTCATTATGACCAACCCGGATTTTGCGTTCACCTCCTCGTCGCTGATAAAGCAGATAGCCTCGATGGGCGGGGACGTCTCCGCCCTGATTCCGACGCCGGTGATGGATGCCATCCTGGCCAAGCGCAGCGGAATTGCCAGCAGCGACCATCATCTGGAAGAAACCGGATAAGAAGAAAAATAGCAGGATTACAGGGATTTTGAGATTATATTGATTGAAACAAAGAAAAATCCCTATAATCCAATAATTAATCCTCGTAATTCCGCTCTGTTCTGCTGACTGTAACGGACGACGTTTGAATTTTCCAAATACTGTGCAATCTTTGTTGTAATCATCAAAAAAAAGACGGCATCAGGGGAGGGGAGCCTGATACCGTCTAATAACTCGGCCAAGGGAGGGAGCCCGGCCGAGGAGCCTCATATTCTTCGCTGTGCTTCCACTCCTACAGCGTGTATTCTATCGCTTTAAGAAAAATCTGTCAAGCAGAAAAACCACTATTTTCACCGATTTTATAAAATATTTTCTCCGGCAAGCCGACGGGCACGATTCAACCCGCCCCATAAAGACCCCGTTTGCGAATGTAATTTATTATGGTATCGGGTGTTAAATACTTCACCGACTTTGCTGTTTCGGCGGCGAGTCGGAGGCGGATATTCGTGCTGGATATGTCAATAAGTGGTGTCGAAATCACGCCATCGGCCAGGCGGGATACCTGTTCTTTGGTGAAGTGGTCCCGCAGACCCTTAAGCACCGCAGGGATACGCTCGCTGTATGGCGGACGGGCGGCTGTGATGACCCTCGCCATTTCAATCACCTCTTCGGCATTGCGCCACGTCGGCAGGTCCTCGAGCATGTCGGCTCCGATTATCCAGTGCAGGTCCGCATCATGCCCATATTGTCGGCGGAGCGACGTCAGGGTATCGACTGTATAACTCGGCCCATCCCGCCGTAACTCGATGTCGCTTACGTCGAACATTTCCGAACCGGCCACGACCAGACGGACCATTTCCAGGCGGTCGGCCGCCGGGGCGGATTTATGTTGGGATGCGCCCTTGTGCGGCGGGACCATCGCCGGCATGAATGTTACCTTGCGAAACCCGAAATGCTCGGCCACTGCCCTGGCTGTAATGAGATGCCCGTGATGGATCGGGTCGAACGTCCCGCCGAAAATGACAATTCGTTCAGCCATTGGTTTTGCCCATCAGGTCGTCAACATCCGGAATCGGACCGGCCGGTGCTCTGCTGACGCCGTCCTTTTCGGCGGCGTCCGCTACGGCGCGGGCGACGGCAGGAGCCACACGCGACTCGAATGCGGATGGAATGATGTAATCGCTTCGCAGTTCATCATCGCTAATCACCGCCGCGATCGCTGCCGCTGCCGCCATCTTCATGCCCTCGGTGATGCAGGACGCTCGGCAGTCCAGTGCGCCGCGAAAGACGCCGGGGAAGGCCAAGACGTTGTTAATCTGGTTGGGGTAATCGCTCCGACCGGTCGCCATTATGGCTGCGTGAGGAAGGGCGTCCTCCGGCTGGATTTCCGGGTCCGGATTCGACATGGCGAAGACTATTGCGTTATCGGCCATACTCCTGACGTCATCAACGGTCAGCGTACCGGGACCTGATACGCCGATAAAAACGTCCGCACCGGCGATTACGTCGGACAGCGAGCCTTTCAGCCCGTCCGGGTTGGTGTATTCGGCGTACTGCTGCTTGGACGGATTCATATGCTCGCTCCGGCCCTTGTAAATCGCCCCGGCGCGGTCGCATCCGATGATGTTCTTCGCACCGGCAGCCATGAGCAGACGAGTGCACGCCACACCGGCGGCGCCGGCCCCGCCGAAAACGATCTTCAGCGAGGCGATGTCCTTATCGACGATCTTCAGGGCGTTGGTCAGCGCCGCCAAAACAACGATGGCTGTACCGTGCTGGTCGTCGTGGAAGACCGGGATGTCAAGTTCGTCCCGTAATCGCTGCTCAATCTCGAAGCATCGCGGGGCAGAGATGTCCTCCAGATTAATCCCGCCGAAGGTCGGCGCAATGGCCTTGACGATTGCGACGATTTCGTCCGGTTCGTGGGCGTCCAGGCATATCGGTATGGCGTCCACGCCGCCGAACTGTTTGAAGAGCAACGCCTTTCCTTCCATTACCGGCATCGCCGCCAGCGGTCCCAGGTCGCCCAGACCGAGGATGGCGCTGCCGTCGGTAACCACTGCCACGGTGTTGCATCTTATCGTCAGCCGGTATCCACGCCGCGGGTCTTCGTGAACTGCCCGGCAGACCCGCGCGACGCCCGGCGTATAAAGACGGGACAGGTCGTCCGAATCGCACAGCGGATACCGCCCGGCAATCTCCATTTTGCCGCCCTCATGACAGGCAAAGGTCATGTCTTCGACGGACAGGACCTCGACGTTTTCGACGGCCCGTAGTGCAGAGACGATTTTTCGCTGGTGGTCAACGTCCCGCGCACTGATGTCCACGTCGCGGACTACGTATTCCCTTGTTTCATCGATAATTGTAACGTCCCCGACGTCCCCGCCGACATCGCCGATGGCCGAGGCGACGCTTCCGAACATCCCAGGCCGCTTAGGTATCCCAAGCCGAACCGTAATACCGTATGCCGGACTGCAAACTCGCTTCATAAACTCTCGTCTCCTGCCGTCGAAGAATAGCCGCGAACCATGCGAACAAAAAGAAAATTATCGCAAAGCCGAGCAGACCCCGCACCGGCCTATGGTGCCGACAGCACGTACCGCAGCAGCACGTCGTCGTCTATCTGCTCAACCTGAGGCCGGGGCAGGCTGAACGCCTCATCGATGCCGTCAATGTCCGCCCAGTCCACCGGCCCGAGACTTCCCGGGCCGCCGATGATCTTCGGGGCGATAAATACCAGCAATTCGTCCGCCATGCCTTGGGCAAGAAATTCGCTGTGCACATTCCGCCCGCCCTCGACCAGAAGATATGTCCACTGTTGCCGTCCCAGTTCTTTCAGCAGCGCCGACAGGTCCACCCCGCCCCGCCCCGCCGGAAGTGTCAGCACTTCCGCACCGGCGCGGGTAAGGGTTTTTAATGCGTCCGGCGGCGCATCCTGTCGTGTCGCTATAATTACCGGCGCAACGTCAATGCTCCGCATCAGCCTGCAATCCGGCGAAATCTCCAGATTCCCGTCTAAAATCAGTCTTATCGGCTGCCCGCCTGAACCGTTTCGATTGGTCAGAAGCGGGTCGTCGGCGCGGACTGTTCCCACACCGACGCAAATGCCGTCGCATAGACTGCGGATTTCGTGAACCCGTCGGCGGGACGATTCGCCCGTAATCCACTTGCTGCCGCCCGTGTGCGTGGCGATCTTTCCGTCGAGGCTCTGCGCCCATTTGCAGATGACCCACGGCATTCCCTTTGTTCGCAGTTTTGTATATGCCGAAAGGAGTTTCCGGGCCTCCGCTTCCATTACGCCGGTTACGACCTCGATACCCGCCTCTCGCAGGGCTGACAGCCCCCCGCCGGCGACATTGGGATCGGGGTCTTCCATCGCAGCCACGACGCGCGTGATACCGGCGGCGATGACGGCCTCGGTGCATGGCGGGGTCTTTCCGTGCCGGCAGCAGGGTTCGAGCGTAACGTACATCGTCGCCCCGGCTGGGTCTGCCCCTGCGGCGCGAGCGGCGGCGATGGCTTCAACTTCGGCGTGCGGGCCGCCGAATTGCTTGTGCCATCCCTCGCCGATAATACGCCCGTTGCGGACGATTACCGCACCGACCATCGGGTTCGGCTCGACGCTCCCCCTGCCCCGCCGGGCCAAGTCCAACGCGCGGGACATGAATTGTTCATCTGTGCCGGCAGTCACTAAATATACTCGTTGATGATATTTTCGAGCATTTCGACCCTGCCCGAGGCGTTGGGGGAAATTTCGCCCTTCCTGAGCATGTAATCGCTCAATTCGCCGAAGCCGACCTTACCGGCATCAATGTCTGCGCCGATACCGGTATCCCAACTGGCGTAACGCTGTTTAAGGAAATCGTCAAGCCGGCCGTCCTTGCGGATGGCGGCGGCGATCTTCAGGCCTCGGGCGAATGCGTCCATCCCGCCGATGTGTGCGTGGAACAGGTCTATCGGTTCGAAACTCTCGCGGGCAACGTGGGCGTCGAAATTGAGTCCGCCGGTCGTAAAACCGCCGGTTTGGATAATCGCCAGCATCGCCATTGCGGTGTCGTACAGGTCGGTCGGGAACTGGTCGGTGTCCCAGCCAAGCAGCAGGTCGCCTCGATTGGCATCGACCGAACCGAAGATGCCGTTGGCGGCGGCAAACTCCAGTTCGTGCGCGAACGAATGACCGGCCAGCGTGGCATGATTGGCCTCAATGTTCAGTTTGAAATGCTCCAGCAGTCCGTACTTCTGAAGGAAGGCGAAACAGGCGGCTGCGTCAAAGTCGTACTGATGCTTGGTCGGCTCCTTGGGCTTCGGCTCAATGTAGAACGGACCCATGAAACCTATTTGTTTCTTGTAATCCACCGCCATATTCATGAACCGCCCCAGATTGTCCAGTTCTCTTACCATGTCGGTATTCAGGAGAGACTTGTATCCTTCGCGTCCGCCCCAGAAGACGTAGCCGGACGCATCGAGTTCAACGGCGACTTCCATTGCCTTGGCCACCTGCGCCGCGGCGTATGCGAAAACATCGGCGTTGCAGCTGGTCGCTGCCCCGTGCATGTAGCGCGGGTGGGCAAACAGGCAGGCCGTTACCCATAGCGGTTTGACCCCGGTTCGCTCCTGCTCGGATTTGATGACCTTGACAACCTTATCGAGGTTTTTATTGCTCTCGGTCAGCGTTGCGCCCTCTGGCGCTACGTCGCGGTCGTGAAAGCAGTAGAACCCCACGCCGAGTTTCTCAAAGAACTCAAAGGCCGCTTTGACACGGTTCGCGGCGTTTTCCAGCGAATCGGTCCCGTCGTCCCAGGGCATCAGGCGCGTCGCCTGGCCGAATGGGTCAGCCCCTGCGTTGCGGAAGGTGTGCCAGTAGGCCACGCTGAACCGCAGATGTTCAGCCATCGCTTTGCCTTCGACGACCTCGGCGGGATTATAGTGTTTGAAAGCAAGGGGATTTTTCGAGTCAGGACCTTCATATCGGATTTTCTTTACGTCGGGAAACGCCTTTGTCATAGTTTTGTATCTCCTGTAAGTTCGCCTTGCGAATCGGGAGGCATTGTAACCAATGGGTTCGCGCATGGCAATTTATCGTCGAGCCCCATCCGTTTTATAAATCCCTTGGCCTAATTGACCGAATTACTATACTGTAGTTACGCTTTGGGGATGTAGCTCAGTTGGGAGAGCGGCTGGTTCGCAATCAGCAGGTCAGGGGTTCGAGCCCCCTCATCTCCATTCGCCGTCGCTGGTTCCGCTTGCTCACTCACGGACATTTTCGAGGGAAAAATCGACTATGGAACTTCAAGGTAAAAAAATCGCGATAATGCTGGACCAGGCCTATCAGGAAATGGAGGTGTGGTATCCATATTATCGGTTCGCCGAAGCCGGTGCCGAGGTCGTCCTTGTCGGCCCAAAGGCAGGAGCGACATACCCGTCGAAACTGGGTTATCCATGCGTTTCGGACGTAGCCGCCGGAGATGTGAGCGGTGGGGACTTCGACGCGGTGGTCGTTCCCGGAGGATGGGCGCCGGACTTCATGCGAAGGGATGAATCGATGATCCGCTTCATCCGGCAGTGCGTCGAGGCGAAAATCATCCTGGCCGCCATCTGCCACGGGGGATGGATGCTCTGCTGCACCGACGCATTGGAAGGCAGGCGAGCCACCTCGTTCATCGCCATAAGGCATGATATGATTAACGCCGGGGCAGACTGGATTGACAAGGAATGTGTGATCGACGGAAACATCATCACCGCCCGCACGCCCGACGACCTGCCCGCTTTCTGCAAGGCGATTATCAAGGCGCTTTCATAAAATGGGCCGCAGAGGCGCAGAGAACACAGAGGACAAATAGAGTTAAAAGATTCTTGTTCTGTGCTTTTTTTTGATGCTTTCAATCTCTCTGCGTTCTCTGCGTCCCTGCGGCCCATTGCCGTTCGATCACGGAAAATGCCATAACACGGGCAGTATTGCATGCTCATGCATTAATTCCAGAAGGTCCTCAATCTCCGGTATGAGTAGTACGCCGAGTGTGTCAATCATCACGCGGCGTATTGAATGAACGGAAACCATAATCTTCTTTTGAGTCCGGTAGTTTCTAAAACGAGGCCAGAACCTCGGAACCTGCCGCTTGTAAGTCGGAAACTGCTGGGGGAACAACTCCGCCAGATGCCGCTCTTCCCGATTTACAACCAGCATGTGTATCGGAATTACAATAAAAAGGACACAGGCGAGCATCAGGAGGTTCTCGAAGCACAATCCCACACCGACGCCGATGAGCAGGGAACCTATATACAGAGGGTTCCTGCACAACGAATAAGGGCCTTCGGTTACCAGTTCGCCGGACTTTCGGCCGCCGATATAGAAAATCGACCACATGCGAACTGCCAGCCCGCCCAGGAGAAACACGTATCCAGCAAACTCCATCCAAAACGCTATGGAAGACTCCAGGCCCCAGCGAGGCCTGACAAACAGCGCCACGACAATCACAGGAAGAGACGACAGCCGCAACATCATGATTCGCAATTTACGAACAGACATCCGATACTCCGATATTTTCGAACCAGACGTAGGCTGGGGCTCTGCTTCGCTTTGTCCCGGCCTATAATCTACTCAAACATCGCCGTTCCTATGCGGAGGATGGTAGCGCCTTCTTCGACGGCTACTTCGTAATCCTGGCTCATTCCCATCGAGAGGTGCGTAAAATCTTTTCCGCCGATTTTTTCACGGCGCATATCCTCGAACAGTTCGCGGAGACGGACGAAGGTCGGGCGGGCCTTTTCCGCCTCGGCGACCAGAGGCGCCATGGTCATCAACCCCATCATGCGGAGGTTATTCATCGTGGAGATTTGATCGACCATATGCGCAGCGGCCCCGACGGGAACGCCGAATTTCTGCGCCTCCTGCGAACAGTTGACCTCCAGCAGAATATCGCAGACCAGGTCGGCGGCGGCGGCCCGGCGGTCAATTTCCTCAGCCAGGCGGAGCGTATCGACCGAATGGATCGCAGCCGCGACAGGAAGGACGCTTTTGACTTTGTTCCGCTGGAGGTGCCCTATCATATGCCAGCGGACCGGCTCGGGCGTTTCCTTCCGGCGTCGCGCCAGCCAGGCGGATATTTCTTCGGCACGTTCGACGAGTTGCCCGGCGCGGTTCTCGCCAAAGTCCGTCAAGCCCAGGTCGATGAGGGTCTTGATGTCGTCGATTTCGACGGCTTTTGTAACGACGACGAGTTGAATTCCGGCAGGGTCGCGCTGGACGCGCCCTGCGGCGGCGGCGATGTTGTCCCGAACACGCTGAAGATTATCGATAATTCTCTTTCGGGCAACGGTCATAACGAGAAAGCCTAGCACGGCCGCTGCGAAACGGCAAGCCTCCCACCTGATGCAGACGTCCCCGCGTATCCGCAATTACGGCAACAGCATCGCCATTGTGTAGGCGTTCTGAAAGTCCTTGTCGAGGTTCAGTTCGATTACTGTCGGGGCGGCGGCTACATGGGGGAGTTTCGCTCTGACCTCCTCATCCAGCAGCGCCACGAACGCGCCGGCCAGCGAACCGTTGCCGAGGAATGTGTACTTTTCGCGGTCGATATCGGGCAGCAGTCCCATCGCCACGCAGTTGTCCAGGTCGATGTGGCGGGCGAACCCGCCGGCGAGGTAAAATTGCTTTATCTCATCGAAGCCCGCTCCGAAATGCTTCATGGCTGTCTGCAGCGCGGCGAAGATAACGCCCTTTGCCTGGAGCAGCGTTGCGACGTCGCGCTCGGTAATCAGAATCGGTTTCAGCCCGTCGTCGGTCCGGTCGGCGGGGACGATCTCGTAGGCCGGTATCCCCTCGTCGGCACGAACGATGCGGGGGCATTTCGCCTTCGCCTCGTCGGTGAATCGCCCGGTCTGTGAAATCACGCCCGCGCGGCGCATCTGTGCGAGCAAGTCAATCAATCCGCTTCCGCATACGCCGGCGGGTTTGGTCTGGCCTATGACAGTGTAAGTCGGTTCGGCGTCAATCGCCTCCAGTGCGAATGCGTCAATCGCCCCTGTTGCCGCTCTCATGCCGCAGGTCAGCCCGCTTCCCTCGAAGGCGGGGCCCGCCGGTGCGGCGCAGGCTATTGAGCGGTCGCGGTTGCCCACAACTATCTCGGCATTGGTGCCGATGTCGATCATCACCGTCAATTCCCGGTTTTCCGTCAGCCCGCAGACGTACATATCCGCCGTGATGTCCCCGCCGACGTAACCCGCAGACGATGGGAAAATATCGACCAGCCCGTCGGGGTTCATCGCCAGTCGCAGTGAGTCGGCGCGATACGGGCCGGGGGAATTTGTTATCGGCGCGAACGGCACTCCGCCCATACCTGCCGGCGATATTCCGCAAAAAAGGTGCGTCATTATCGTATTGCCCGAAACGGTCATGTGCACCACATCCACCTGTTGCAGTCCATGCCGTTGGACCAGCAGACCCAGCAGGCGGTTGACAGTCGATTCGACAACCAGGTTTCGCAGTTCCTCAAGCCGATCCGGAACGCCGGCGTAGGTAATCCGACCGGCGACGTCGTCGCAGCGGATAATCTGCTGATTGTATCCGCTGGCGGCATCGAGGATTTTCCCCGCCGCCAGATCGACCAGTGCGACCACAACCGTCGTGGTTCCGACATCGACGGCGGCTGCGTAGAGGGCGGACGTCGTATCGCCCGGCTCGATGCGGATCAAATGCCACGTTCCGCCCTCTCCGGTGATGGTAACGGTCAGTTCGTACCCGGCGGCTGAAACCTGTTCCGCGGTGCGGGCGAGTTGCACCGACGAGTTTATCGGGCCTTCGCAGCCCCGCAGTCGCAGTTCGTCTATTATCCGTTCCAGGTCGCCTCGCGAGTCCTGGAGCGTTGGTTTCGGCAAGCGGAGGTATTCCTTTCGGACGGGCGGGCGGAGCGATCTCGGCGGCGTGTGGGCGAAGTCCATGACAATCTTCTCACCCGCCGATACCAGGCTGTGACGGGGGATGCGGATCAGGAAATCGCCGCCCAGCAGTTGCGTCCGGCAGGCAAGCACTCGTTTGGCCTTGCCCGTATCGACCGCAATGACGCCGCCGTCAAGGCTGCTGAACCGTCCGGCAAGGACATCGACGGCGCACCCGCCGCACGTGCCGCCGCCGCCGCAGGCGACGTTCAGGATCACACCAGCTCCGACGAAAAGGTCGGTCAGCAGACATGGCGCATCGGCCTGATATTCGATGCGACGGTCCGGTAATTCGATAATGCCTTGTGCTTTCGTAGCCATATTTCACGAATTACGCGAATTATTGACCTTTGAATGGCAAAATAAACTTCGGCCTCTACGGAAACAAAGATAGCAGGATTTTAGGGATTACTGGATTACTGGATTTTTAAAATAACAAAAGAAAAATCCCTGTAATCTCAAAATCCCTGTAATCCCGCTCTCTTTCTTTTTTTAATCCGCAATCCACAATCCGCACTCTGAAGGGTTATTTCAATTTTCCTTCGCGGTGTGCGGTAACGTAACTTACGCACCATTCATCGTCGGCGTTTATAACCTCGCCGGCCAACATCAGCGAAACCATGTTCGGCGTGCACGGGTCCACGATAGCGGCGTCCATCCCGAAATAGACAGCCGTCGCCACCATCGCCATGTTGATGAATTTTCGCCCCGGCAGGCCGAAACTCGTATTGCTAAGCCCGCCGCCGATATGGACGTCCGGGAACGTTTCGTGGATTATCCTGATGGCCTCGCAGGTATTCCGGGCGGACTGCGGGTCGGTCGAGACGGGGACGAAGCATGGGTCGATTATAATCTCATCGACTTTTTTCCCGACGGCGGTAATCCGCTCTACAAGGCTTTTGGCCCGTTCGACGCGGTCGTCGATGCCCGTAGGCATTCCGGCGTCGGACATGCAAAGCGCGATTACCATGCACTTGTGTTCAGCCAGTATGGGCAGAAAGGCCTCCATGCGTTCGGTCTCAAGGGAGACGGAATTGACTATAGGTTTCTTCTTCACCAGCGCCAGACCGGCCTTGATGGCGTCTATGTTGGCTGAATCAAGACACAGCGGAACGTCAACGTTTTCCTGGACGAGTTTCACCAGCCATTCCATGTTGGCTACTTCGGCTCCAGCCTTCGGGTCTCCGCCGTTCAGATCGATGTAGTTCGCACCGGCGGCGACCTGTTCGACGGCAGTTGCGATAATGTACTGCTCATCCCTGCCTGCGACGGCGGCGGCGATGGACTTCCTCGTCGCGTTAATCTTCTCGCCAATTATGATCACAAGCATCTCCTTCAGTTGGTAATTCGTAATTCGTAACTCGTAATTGGTAATCCGGCGTTGGACACGTTGACCAATTACGAGTTACGAATTACCAATTACTTGTTTTCCTACGGCAGCGGCGTGACCCTGGAGAGCAACTCCGCAATTTCATTGCCCGTGAACTGTCGGCACTGCCCCCCCGTCCCGGCTGTGAGTTTTTCCATCACCGCGACGGCATCGGGGGGCGATTCCAGCATCACGGCAAAAATTTTGATACCGGATTGTTTGGCCTGTTGCGTCAGACTGTCTGCGTTGTCCACCGCCTTGTCGGTCAGCACCACGATGGTTTTGGGCTTCAGCGCCATCGCCCGGCGGAATCCATCGGCAAGGTCGGTCGCCCCCGCCGGTTGACAGTCCCTCAGAAATTCCTTCGCCTTCGTATCGCCGGCATCGCCGCCGGTTATCCAGGCGCCGGTCATCGGCTTGACGCCTTCTTCCGCCAATACGATTATGTTGAACTGTCCCACCCCGCCCATCGCACGGATAGAATATCGCACGACGGCTACGGCTGGATCGTATAAATCCCGCATCGCCGACGAGGCGTTCAGGACATACACCACCGGTCCGGCAATGCCCATCCCTGCCACCTGAAGCCCCCTGGCTGTGAATGGATTGGTCGGAATTGGCATCGGCGGCAGGTCGTTATTGTTAGAGGGTTTCGTCTCGGTTGCCGTGTTCGAACCGTCTTTGGGAACGGGCGGCTTATCCGGACCGGCGCTTATCTTCATCACAAGGACCACCCCCACCACCAGAAGCAGCAGCACAAACCCCGACAGCACCAGCGTCGCAATCCCCTGAATCATGACCGGTTTAGCCAGCGGAACCGCTTCGACCGATTCGACCTGCCGGGCCTGTGAGGTCGCAACCGCGGTCGGCAAGTCAGGTCTGTCGGGCCTGTCGGCGCAGCTGGCTGCCGCGCCGCCGGAGACCATAGTTATCGCCTTGCAGTACGGACAACGGCACAGCCCGCCCGCAAATCCCTCGTCGATTGAGATTTTCTTACGGCACTGCTGACAGCGGATCTTTATGGCCATAGTTTGCCTTCTACTTCGACATTCATCATTCGGTTTTTACGGCCTCGATGTCGGTGCTCCAGAGGTACAGGAATCCGGGCCTGCGGAGCAGAGCCAGTTGACCTAGTTGAAGGTTAATCAGATTAATCTGCATGGCGGGCGCGTCGGCCGGTGCGGATGAATAGACATTCGCCCGATACCCCAGCGGTCGATGATACATCACGACTTTGGCCTTATTGATTCCCGCAGTCTTTTTGGCGTCGGCGACGGCGTCCTGCAAGTAGCCAATCTGATCGACCAGGCCGGCCTGGACCGCCTGCCGGCCCGTTAATACGCGACCATCAGCCAGTTTGCGGACTTTTTCCGCATCAAGACCGCTCCGCCCTTCGGCTACTACCTGGACGAACTGCTCGTAGAACTCGTTCACCATGTCCTGGAATATCTGCCGCTCCTGCTCGGTCAGTTTTTTCAGTGGGCTTCCCATCGCCTTGAGTTCGCCCGATGTAACGGCATCGGCATTTATACCCAGCATCTTCATCGTCCCTTCGAAATTGACCGTCTGAATCATCACGCCGATCGATCCGGTAATGCTGCTGGGCTGGCAGATAATCCGCTGCGATCCGCAAGCGAGATAGTATCCCCCCGACGCCCCGACGTCGGTTATGCACGCGATTACCGGTTTACCGGCCTGTTTTCGGAACCGGCGCAGATAATTGTACATCGCTTCGGTTGCCTGGACGGTCCCTCCGGGCGAGTTGATGCGGAGAACGACGGCCTTGACGTTTGCGTCGCGGGCGGCAGCGTCCAGTTTCTCCGAAAACAGGCTCACCGGATTCTCGGAATCGCCGAATAGCGGACCTATGCTATCGTTAACGATCAGCCCGCTGACGTCGATCAATGCGACCTTGCTGAAAACCCAGCCTGGATCGGACTGGACGACCGATTCGGTCAGACGCTGGTCCAGTGAGACGGGTTTGACCAGATATCCGGCGCTGCCCCCGCAGCCGGACAGCGCGACGGTAAAGCAAATCAGGACGGGTAGGTTCTTCATGGGGGATTATTATAGGAAGAGGCGTGCTGCGACGCAAATCGCAAAAGACTTACCAGTACTTCGTAACAGACAAATTGATGAACGTGGGTGGCACGGTCAAGCGGAACGAAGTGGAGCTTGGCCGTGGTATCCTCACGGCCAAGTCTTCGACTTGACCGTGCCACACATCCTGTTGATCTATGAGATAAGGTCTGTGGCGGTTTCTATGACGGCGATGAGTTTATCGAACTTATACGGGCTGGAAACCACATCGTCGAACCCCTGCCGCAGAAGCATCCGCTTCTGCCCGCCGGGCAGCGTCCCCGCCAGTGCGATGATGCGGGTGGCAGCCAGGGATGAATTCAACCGCAGATTTTTGACAATTTCCTTCGTGTCCATCGCATCGGCATGTACGTCCACGAGGATGACGTGCGGGTGGAAGTTGCCGGTCTTCATGCCGACCTCGAAGTCGTTGGAAGCGATCTGAAGTTCGTACCTATCCACCCGGCAGAGGTCGTCGGCCAGGGCGGCTGCTTCGGAGTTCGACGGTGTTACCAGGAGGATGCGTGTAACGTTTCCCTCCAGTTCGGCCAGAGGCATATCGTGGTCCTTCATAAACCGAACGAGTTGCATCAGCGGAATTCGCCTGTCCCTGCTGCCGGGGATTCGATAGCCTCGCAGCCGACCCGTATCGAACCACTTGCTGACCGTGCGCGGCGCAACACAACAGATCTTCGCCACTTCCCCGGTTGTCAGGACTTCTTTTCGTCTCATCGCTTCCCGCCGATGGCATCAATGATATTCATCGGATTCCTACGACGCATCTTTAGTAACACCCGGCGAAGATGTGGTCGGTTTTCAGTGGCGTAAGGTTGCACTGACTGCGACAAAAAACCAGCAGGGATGCAGGAGATACAGCGGCTGTGTTTGATTTCAAGCGTTTTTTTCCGGCTGTGGCGACCATAA
>CAYUYD010000004.1:0-24201 GCA_964449105.1 uncultured Planctomycetaceae bacterium
AGCCGTAGGCCCAGATGTCCTCGGCCGTTGTCCAACGCTTAATGCGGTCGTTGGAGAAAACGAAGCAAGGCCTCAATTTGCTTAGGTCCTCCTTCTTGGTGCGTACTGCTCCGGGATGGACAATCTCTGCTCCAGTGTCAATCACCTTGCCGGTCTTGACGAATCCTTCGTTGGGCCAGCGGGCCGGCGTCATCGGCTTGTCGTCCACGAACAACTCCAGCGCGGAGGTCGTGAAGGAGTGGCCGAAGCCGCGCGGTTGCAACGTCCCGAAATCGGAAATGCCCAGTGCCTTCAGATCGACCATCAGTACCTTGCCACGGGCGGTTGGGTCGAGTCGGCGGAGTATCGCCTGGTCGGTTACAGGTTGGAAGGCATCGGACGGTAGTAGTCGCCCGCCGGAAATACGCACTTCCTCCCCGTCGCACGCTCGCCACACGACCGGCGCATTCTCGCTGCCGGAGTCTTCGGGACCGAGGCGAAACGTCTCGGTCCGCTCGTATCGTCCGCCGGAAATCCAGACCGTAACGCCGCTCTTGCTGAAGGATGGGTCATTGCGAAGCCGGCGGACCTCCCGGCGGGTACGCTCCAGCGTGGCGAAGGGCCTGTCCTGTGTCCCGGCGTCGGTGTCCTTGCCGCGACCGGCAACGAAAATCTCCAGAGGCATGTGCGTCTCCTTCTCCGCGCCCAGGGCCCAACCCGCCCCAGCCGCCAACATTACAATCAACCCAAAGCAAATAACTCGCATGTGTCTCTCCTGAATGTTAGAGGATACATTCTACTTTGTTCCGTTCTTTTCTGGTCGGCCGGAAAAAAGGATCGAGCACTTTTTCTGCATCTTTTCTTCCAGCCCTTCTCAGCATACCGAGAGACTACCATGCTTGTCCTAAAAAACAACAGCATTCTTGACATGCTCGTTGTTTGCGCTTAGTCTTATCGGTCATGCAGTCCGAAAATCCATATCTGTCCCCTATTTTCATACAAATCGGCTTGGTTCTGCTTGTCTTCATCGCTTCACGAGTCGCTGCAGCGGACCCGTATCGCGTCGTCTGGGACAGCTCCAGCGCCAACAGTCGCGGGTCCATGCCGATCGGAAATGGCGACATCGGCCTGAATGTATGGGTCGAACCGAACGGCGATCTGCTGTTCTACATCTCCAAGACCGACGCCTGGAGCGGCAATGGTCGGCTGCTGAAACTCGGCCGCGTGCGGATTGCCTTCGACCCGCCCCTCTACAAGGATGGGACATCCTTCCGCCAGGAGCTGGATTTGAAGCGCGGGCTCATCACAATCCAATCAACTACCAATGATCAACAATCAACCATTACCATTTGGGTGGATGCGAATCAGCCGGTCATCCGCGCCGAAGCCGAGAGCAAAACCGCTTTTTCACTTGTGGCCTCGGTGGAGTTGTGGCGAAAGGAACGCCGGCAACTGACGGGGGACGAACTTCATTCAGCATACGGCCTGAAAAATGGGCCGCCGGTCTTTGTCGAGCCAGACACCGTAGCGCCCGCCTCGAACCACCGCTTGCGCTGGTACCATCGCAACGACAAATCATGTTATGGCATCACGCTGAAAAATCAACACCTCGACAAACTTTTGGCTAAATATCCCGATCCGCTGATGGGCCGCACGTTCGGAGGCGAGATGAACGGGCAAGGCATGGTCAGCCGGGACGACCGGACGCTCGTTTCGTCCAAACCTCAAAAACGATTCGTGCTGTCGATCTATCCGATGACCGCCCAAACTGAAAGGACCAGGGACTGGTTCAGGCGGCTGGATCGGCGGGTGGCGTCGATCGACGAAGATATCGACGCGACCCGCCGGGCGCACGAGCAGTGGTGGGCGAAGTTCTGGCAGCGGAGTTGGATTCACGTCAGCGGCGACAAGAACGCCGAGACCGTCACACAGGCCTATGCCTTACAGCGTTGGATCAACGCCTGCAGTGGGCGCGGCGCTTATCCGATCAAGTTCAACGGGTCGATCTTCACGTTCGACACCGTCGGCACTAAAATCGGCGGGTACGGCGGCTATGACGCCGACTTCCGCCTCTGGGGCGGCTGCTACTGGTTCCAGAACACGCGACTGCCGTACTGGTCGATGCTGGCGGCGGGCGACTACGACCTGATACATCCCCTGTGGAAGATGTATCGTGACGCCTTGCCCATGGCTTGCGATCGTACCCGTCTTTACTACAACCACGATGGGGCGTTCTTTCCCGAAACCATGTACTTCTGGGGAACCTACAACAACGCCAATTTCGGCTGGAACAATCCGACCGTCACCACCACCAACACCTACATTCGCTATTACTGGTCCGGCAACATCGAACTGACCATGATGATGCTCGACTACTACCAACACATCGGCGATCAGGACTTTGCTCGTCAGACGCTTCTGCCGCTGGCCGATGCGATCGTCACCTTCTTCGATCAACACTGGAAACGCGTCGAGGACGGAAAGATACGCTTCGAGCCGGCGGCGTCGCTGGAGACCTGGCACGTGGCGACCAACCCGTTGCCGGAGATAGTCGGCCTGCGCGTGGTACTGCGACGCCTGCTCGCTTTACCGCCGGACCTGACCACCGAAGCCCGGCGCACCGCATGGCAAAAAACACTGGCCGACCTGCCCGACGTGCCCATTCGAGAAAACCATGGCAAACGCTTCCTCCTGCCGGCCGAGAAATACAGCCGGCTACGCAACTCTGAGAACCCCGAACTCTATGCCGTGTTTCCATATCGCGCCTACGGCGTTGGCAAGAAGGACCTGCCGGTAGCGTTGGAAACGTGGCGGCGGCGGCGCGTCAAAGGCACCGGCGGCTGGGCACAGGATTCCATCCAGGCCGCCTATCTCGGCCTGACCGATGAGGCGAAAAAGATGATCGTCTCAAACAGTCGCCACGAGGATTCCGGCAGTCGTTTCCCGGCGATGTGGGGGCCGAACTTCGACTGGATACCCGATCAGGATCATGGCTCGGTGACCACGATCGCCCTGCAGCGCATGCTCATGCAGTGCGAGGGCAAACAGATCCTCATTGCCCCTGCCTGGCCGAAGGACTGGGACTGCGACTTCAAACTCCACGCGCCGTACCGCACTACGGTTCAAGGCACGATCCGCGGCGGCAAAGTCACCAAGCTGACCGTCACGCCCGCTGCACGTCGCCACGACGTGGTGATTCACAGCGGCGATTAGCGGGCTCCGTCCCAGCCTGTTGCTACCGCTGATATATCGGCAGTTGTCTGTAGCTGACGGAGATGGCCAGGACGCCCATTGCGGTTGAGTAGCAGGTTCCCGCGGCGGCTTCGTTCGACGCGCCTTGAGGCCAGGAACCGTCTTTGGCCTGATACTTCAGCATCATCTCGTACATCTGCGGTGCGTACTGCTGCCAGTACTTGTCGCCCAACTGGAACATCGCCTGTGCGGAATAATACAGCCCGTAATAGAAGAAACTGTCGCCGTAACTCCTGACCGGATTTGCCAGTATCCAGTCTCCGCCAGCCAGTGATTCGTCACCGTGGTGCTTTCCGCACAGTTCCAGGCACAGGACGGCCGTCGCTGTCCGCGCCAATCCGGGACCACCGCCGGGCTGGTATCCGAAGCCCACGCCGCCGGCGGGTCTGGCCGTCTTGCTCTTGGATTGGCACTGGAGGACGAACTTGACGGCGTCGTCGATGGCCTTGCTCGGGACGGCGGCTCCGTTTCCCCTGGCGGACCGAAGCGACATCAGCGCCCATCCGGTGCAGGAAATATCGCTGTCGTTGCTGGTGGGCTGATAACGCCACCCGCCCTGATGCGTCGGCTGCTTCTTGACCTGCTGAGCGGTAAGGATAAGCGTCAGCGCCCTGGGAAGGACGTTGTCCAGACGCTTCTGGCGCTCGGCGTCCAGCATTCCGGAAACCTCCGAGAGCATCAGCGTCGAGATGGTGTGGCTGTACCACGGGCCGTGAGATGAATTACCCGTCAACATTCCGTTTTTCTGCTGGCTGGCCATGACGAAGTCGATTCCCTTGTTGATGACCTCGCCGTAAGGTCCGCATCCGGGGGTGTATCCGGCGCTGAGGAACGCCATGACCGACAACGAAGTAACAGCGGTGTTTTTGCCCATCCCGCTTGGCCAGTAACCTTCGGCGTGCTGCTGCTTTGCCAGATAGGCAATCGCTTTTGCGATGGCCTGTTCGATGGGCTTGTCGTACTTTGCCGGTATGGGCGTTGCCTCGTCGGCGCGGATGCTGTCCGGCGGAATCGCCGTTATCGCCATCACACAGCAGCAGAGTAACAAAGTGCCGAGGCGTTTCATTTTGTTTCCTCCTTCCGGTCGGCCCCGGCGCGCCGGGGTTCGGCTGCCTTTTTGGCAAGCGCTCGGAAGTATCGCTTGATGAGTATCTGGTATTCTTCAGGACCGCTTATGCGAGCGGCCTGGAGGACCTGGTTTTGCAGCCGGCCCGGCAGTCGCGCCCAGTCGTCCGCCGAGATGCCCAGTTCAATCAGTTCGCCTTCTCGCAGGTCCGCCTGGCCTGTTCCGACGCGGGCATCGGAGTCAAGCGTGGATCCTCTGGCCATTCTCGTCCCCCGCATACCCGTTGCGCCGGGTGCCATACCCATCGCATTGGCCTGCTGGAGGGCCTGTTTTGCAAGTTCCGCCAGAAGTCGAGCGGCTTTAGCAGCCTGACCGGCTGACTGATTCTGTGCTGCCGACTGCGTCGCGTCATAGGCTTCGGCCAACTGTTCGCCCTGACCCTTATCATCGGCAGGGGCGGGAGGATTTTTTTCCGCCTGTGCGGCGAACTGCCGTCCCAGTTGGGCTAATGCTTCGGCGGCCTGGGCGAGCGACTGGGCGCTCGCCTGCTGGGAGGGGATGGACTGTCCGGGCTGGTCTGACGACATAGCGAGGCCGGCCTGTCCCTGGGCGGCGACGGCCTGCTGGAGAGATTTCGCCGCCGACTGGGCAAGTTTTTCGGCCTGGGCATCGGGCAGCAGTTCGGCGATATGCTCTTTGAGCAGTTCGACGTCTTCAGCCGTCACTTTGGTCTGCTCGGTGATTTGTCCCTGCCTGCCCGCAAGGACCTGCGACATCTTTTCGGCGGCGAGGTCGGCGATCTGCCTTCCTGCCTGTTGCTGGCGCTGCGCCAGGTTCCCTGCCCTTTCGGCAAGGTCGCCGCGACTCTCGGCATTGGTCCGAGCATCTTCATGAGGCGTATCGGTCTGGGCTTTTTCCAGACGTCGGGCCAGTTCGCCCAGTTTGCCGCCGGCCTTTCCGGCTGACTCGGCTGCCTGGGACAGGCGGTTGTCAGCCAATTGCTCTGATGCCTCCGCCGCCGAACGGGCTGCATTGGTGTCGATGCGGTCGCCTTGGGGCGCCTGGGATTTGATGTCGTCGGACAGAGCGGCTGCCTCACGTGCGATTTTCTGCTGCTCGGCGCGGAGGCGGGCCAGTTCCTGTTCGCGCCGCTGTCTCTGCGCCCCGGCAAGTTTGCCCGTCAGTTCGGCGGTGCGCTGCCGGAGCTGCTCCTGCTGCTGCGCGAGTTTGCGAGCGCCGGCGGCGATGTTGCCGGCGGTTGTTGGCGGCACAGGTTTTGAACCCGTGCCGCGTGCTTCCTGGGCGAGTTGCCGAAGTTGCCCGGCTGCGTCGGTCTGAGGCTTCGTCGCCTGGTCGGGCAGGTTGCGCTGGAGCCGACCTGCGGCGGCCTGCATGTTGCCCGACGGGTCGTTCCGGGACATTGCAGCAGCGGCCTGTTGGGTGGCCTGTTTGGCTAATTCCTTCAGTTCTCCGACCTGCCGGGCGAGTTCGGACTGCTGCCGTGTGAGGTCTTGGATTTTTCCGGAGGCTTTTTCCGCGTCGGACTGCTGTGCGGCGGCTTTTTGACCAGCCTGTTGAGCGGCGGCGATGGTGGGCGCTTCTCGTCCGGCGGCGGCTGCAACGTCTTCAGCCAGTCGGGCCTGCTGTTGGGCAAGTTGTTCTGCTTCCTTTGCCTTGATATTCGCTATGTCTGCCTGTGAAGCGGCTTCGGCGCGTTGGGAAAGTTCGTCGGACAGTTTGCGGGCCTGATCGGCGGCCTGGGCTGCCTGGGTCCGTGCGCGATCGGCGTCGCCCGTCCGCAGGTTCGAGGCCGCCTCGCTCATAGCCTTGGCCGGACGGGACTGCTGGGACGGGTTGGTTTCCTTTTCCAATTGTTGTGCCTGCTTTTCTAGGGCCGACTGCCTTTCAGCCAGGTCGGATAAACGCTTTGCCACCTCGGTCTGGAGTTGTTTCTGTTTTGCCTGGTTTTCGGCGGCAGCCTGTCGCGCGGTCTGTGCCTGCTGTTGGAACTCGCGGGCGCCTTCGGAACGTTTGGCAAGGTCTTCTTGTTGCTTAGCCATTGCTTCGGTGGCGGATGCGAGTTGTTCGGCTGATGCCTGCCGTGCGGTCTGCTCAAGCGACTTGACTGCGGCGTCCTGATGGGTCAGCGCCGATGCCGGCTGGGTTGTCGTCAGGGCCTCTGCCGCCTGGGCGGTTGTCTTTGTCGCCTCTGCTGCCGGTGGGGCGGTCGTCGGGGCGAGTTTTTCGCTCTGCCGGGCCATCTGCGAGGTTTGCCGGGCAAGTTCTGCCTGTTCGGCGGCGAGTTGCCGCAACTGCTTTTTCATCTCGGCGATGCCCTGCTCGTCGTCGGCGCTTTTTGCCAGCGCCTGCTGGGCCTGCTGGAGTTTCCTGGCGGCTTCGGCCAGGTCGGTCGTTTGTTTTCCCTGCGTATCGAGGGCCTCATGCATCGCCGGTGGCGTCCGGCGGACCATCTCGGCGGTATCCGCAGCGACCTGTCGCTCTGCCTGTTGCCATTGCCGGTCTGTAAGTTCGCGAAGCCCTTCGGCGCCGGGCCTGTCCTGAGCCGCATCGAAGGGCTGCGTCGTCGGCATTTTGGCGGCTGCGAGTTCTTCCTGTCGCCTGGCCAGTTCCTCCAGCGCCACTGCCCGCTCGGCAAGGTCCGTCAGGACTTGCAGTTCCTTGAGCAATTCCGAAACGACCGCCAGGGCGCGGTCGATCTGGAAGTCCGCTTCGTCGGCAAGTTCGCCTCGTTGTTTCTGGGCATCGGTGATTTTCACAAGACCGGCCAATTCGCGCGCCTTTCCAACGTGGTCGTCTGCCAGTTTTGTCAATTTGACCGAGACCTCCGGATAGGTTCCGGCGGCGAGTTCGGCGAGGCTGCGGGAAATTTCCTCAGCCGACAGGAGGCTTTCGCGCATCCGGTCGATTTTACCCGTCGTCTCGCCGGTGAGTTCCTTCGTGTCGGGCATGGAGCGGCGCAGCGGTTCTGATATTTTCTTGGCGGTCTGGAGTTCTTCGTAAATCCGCTGAAGCGCCTCTCGCAGCCTTATATCCAGCGCCAGTTGCACCTGGAAGGTGTAGGCGGACGCTTTTACGTCCAGTTCGATTGTTCGAGTTTGGGACGTTCCTTCCTGAGGTCCGCCGAGGGTTTTTGGTAGGTTATCCCAGGCCTTGACCTTAAAAGTAACTCGCTGAGCGCCGATGAGGTCCAGCGACGCCAAATCGAGCATGGTCGAGCAGGTCAGTGCGGGGGCGGTCGTGGCGGCGACGTTCAGGTTGACAGTCTTTTGTTCGCGCCCGTCGATTGATAGCAGCAATTCCGTACGGCTGATGCCGAAGTCGTCGGCGAGGCTGCAGGTTACAGGAAGGCGGTCGGTCGGGCGGAGTTTCAGTTTTTCCCGCTCGTCCGGCTGGAGGATGCGAACGTTCGGCGGCGCGTCCGGTTTGACGATTATCTCGCCGCCGAGCGGGTCGCTTCTGAAGCCATGCTCGTCGGTCAGCAAAAGTTTCCACTTTCCGCCAGCCTCTTTACTGAGGTTGTGGGTGAAGGCGTACGTCATCGGGTCGATCCGGGTTATTTCGGCAGCGGTTTCGTTGATGGACAGTTCGGCGTCGGCCGCCGGTTTGTTCAGCCGGACGCGGACGGCGGCGACCGCCCCTGCCGGACCGGTAATCAGGCCCGGCCCGGCGAGCATCGACGTTTCGGGACGGTGCATGTAGTCGGGATATTTGTATCCCACCTCGATACTCTTAGCTGCCGGCAGGGGGACTACCTTTACCCGGTAGTATTGACTTTGTGCGTCGCCGGCGCCGATGCGGTATCGGAACGTCTCGCCCCAGGGCCCGTCCGCCGATAGCGGGCCTGAGGTATAGACGAAAGACCCGTCTGGCATTGCGGTCATATCAAAGATATTCTTCGTTCCGTCGGTTCTTTCGATTCGCATCCTGGCAGAGCGAACCTTTGCCCTCATGGTTTCGTTCTCGCGGATTATCGAAGTCGTTACCTCCAGTCGCATCCCTTCGGCCAGGACGCAGTCGCCGGGGGTGATTCGCAGGTTGTCGGCATAGATGTTCGGCAGGTTCAGGTACGGCGCGACGGTCTTGGCCAGGAGTCTTCCTACGGGCATGGGGTAAAGCAACAGCAGAACCAGGATAACAACCACTGCGCCGCCCAGGACGTACAGCGGGGGGCGGACCCTTCGGAAGGTTATCTCGCGTTTGGGGCGGACGGCGCGAGCGTCGCCGACGGCTTCGGCAGCCAGGGCGTCGATGAGGGTCTGCGAGCCGCGAATCTCCGGTGAATCACCGCTGCTAAGCAGCTCAACGGTCGAACTGAGCCGTTCCTGCAATTCCGGGTGCCTCTGCTCGATGACGCGGGCAATGCCTGCCAACGAAAAACTTTTCGCCAGCGGTCGGACCAGCCAGACAAATGCCGCCAACGCAGCGACTCCGACCCACAGAAACGTCAGTCCATAATGCTGCCAGGGTTCGGACGGGAGCCAACTGACCGCGATGCCCATTGACGCCAGCATACCAATAATCGCCGTCGCCAGGGTCAACAACACGCCGCGAACGATAATCGCCGCTCGGGCGCGGCGGATCAGGTTCCGAAGCGTCGCTTCGATAGTCGCCGGCAACGACTTATTATCAACGGTTATCTGTGTCATGTCGTCAGTCTCCTCGTCGCCGTACCGGCGACGGCTAAACGCTCACGTGAGTCCGAATCGTTTGCGAAGGATCCACTCGGCTGCGGCGACGGCGCAGAACAGCACCAGCAGACCCCAGGAATCCCACAGCAGAAATTGTCGGCGATGTTTGTTGGTTATTTTTCCTTCCGGAAGGGTTTTAAAAATCGCCCGACGGGCCTGGGACGCGGGTACGACCACGCCGTTGTGGCTCAGTCCGGCCAGGCGATTCAACAGGTCCCGATTGGCGGAAAGTTCTATCTGTTCGGTCGGCGAGGACGGATCGACGGATATTTCCGTATCGACCTTCTCAGTGCCGTCGATAGCGAACAGTTCGGAGACGATCGGGCCCGTCAGTTCGAGGCGATAGGTCCCAGCCGGTAGTTCATCCAGGCTTGCGGTGTACATTCCGGGGGAGTCTTCGACGTATTTCATTGCGGCGCGGGCGATGAGTTTGTTCTGGTGGAAGACTTTCACCGCCAGTTGGTCGGTTATTACCGGTGAGAAATCTTCACGCATGATGCGAGCCCGAACGGTCGCACGGCTTCGGGGCGGATAGCGAGTCTTGTCGGTTCCGAGTTTTACCAGGTGCGTACCGGCGGGGAGTTTTCCTGCGGTGGCCCAGCGGATTACCTGCCCCCAGAACTTGTGATGATAGACGTCGCCGGTGCGATACCGCATCCGCCACGTGTGGTCGAAGCCGAGGATCATCACCTTTCCGAGTCCGTACGAAGCCGTCGTAATCAGGGCGTGGCTGCGATAATATTCTTCTCTGTGTTTCAGGAGGCTTTGCGGATTCGACGCCGGACCGTCGCCGGAAGGCGTACCGGTCAGCCAGGAAGGAGCATCCGGGTCGATCGCGTAGGCAAGGACGGTTCCGGCGGGGCTTGCCTGCGTGTATGAACTGCGCCGGAATATCGGCGGAAACGATTCCCAAATCTTCAGCGATGTCTCCGGTTCGACGTCCTGCCGGCCTATTACGTGCTCTGCCCCTGCGGGCGTCAAGGCGATACGATAACCGCCGGTCGGCATTTGCGCGGGTTTGTTCTGCCCGTCAAGCCGGAGGGGGATGAGTTCGGCCAGACCCGTGTCGGCGAATTCCTTCGGCATGAAATTCGCCCCGGAGATGAAGATGACTGTCCCGCCGCGGTCGGTTACGAACTTTTCGAGGCTGCGGACGGTCTGAACGGAAAACTCCTTGGCAGGGACGTCCCCGATGATAATCACGTCGAATTTCATCCATTCGGCCTGATCTTCCGGAAGGGCGGTGGCTTCGGACTCGCCGACCGGTCGATTGACCGAAGCCAGTATGACATTGCGTGTCGGTTGACCGTAAAACCTGTCCGGCATAGTCAGGACGTATTGCAGGTGAACAGTTTTGTCCCGTCCGGCAAAGAGGTTCTTGAGATACCGGAACTCCCACCGCGGCGCCGAATCAATCAGGAGGACCTTCGTTTTATCATCCGTAACCGAAAGTGTCAGCGAATAGGAATTATTGTCCGTAAAGACTTCGCCCTCGCAGCGGTCGATTTCGATGCTGTAGGTGTGCAGGCCTGTGGTTTCAGGTTCGTCGCCCAGTTGGATGCGAGTGCGGAGAACATCGCCGGCGATGTGGATGTTTCGGGAATCGACCTGCTTATCCCCTTGCATGAGTTTGACACAGACGGTTTTCCCCTTCAGTCCGTCAAGTTTCAACTCGGCGTTGATGAACATCTTGTCGGCCAGATAGATCGTTTCAGGCGCTTCGATGGAGACGACGGCGGCGTCTGCCGGCGGACTGGCTGCACCCATCACCACCGCGCAGAAGGCGGCGCCGGCTCCGCCGAGGGCGCGAGCACTGGGATCGGCGTTGGTCTTGCTGTTGTCCTGTCCGTCGGTCAGGACAAGCATTCCGGCAAGGCCTGCCTGCCGATTGGCAGGGTTGTCGATGCCGGTTTCGATGATGACCTTCCGCATCGCGCCGGCAAGGTCGGTACGATTGTTGCGCTCATCGGCGTCCTTCGGTCCGACCGGTCCGGATTCGGCAGCGTGGGTCGAGGCCGAGGCGATCGGGTCGCCCCAGCCTGAGGGGACCGCCTCGGCCAGGTCGGACGCGAAGGTATAGACCTTGACGTCGTACTGTTCGGCGAGATGTTTCAGGAGGCTCTTGTCATTTTCGCCGCCTCCGTTGTGTACGAGTATGGCTTTGGCCAGTTCCAGGCGTGTAAGCCTGCCCACGGCATCGACGGCATCGCGGTCTGCGGGGGAAAGTTGTTTGTAAAGCGATTCATCCATCGCCACGCCCGCCTGCTCCATCGCCGGGCACACGCTTTCCAGACCCGCCGACACCTGCTGAAGCGCCGCTCGCAGCCGGATGAAGTTGCCGCCCAGGGAAGGGGCGTTTTCCTCGTGCGTCCACCCAGCCGATGTGAGGAGCCGGTCTCGAACCTGCCTGCTCAATTGCGCCTTGGCGTCCAGCAGCGCCGCCCGCAGAGGCTCGCCCAGGGCCGGAGCGTCCCGCAGCAGCGTCTCTATGGTCTGAATCTGCCCGGCGGCGGCATCGGACCATGCGGTTATCTTCTCGTGCAGCGCTCTTCGGCGGTTTGACAGTTGCGCGGCGACGGCTTCGGCCCTTCCTTTGCCGAGCCCCCCGACTTCGCTCGGCGCAAACCGGTCCATCCATGCCAGTTCGTCCAGCACCTCGTTCCTGATTGTCCGCAGTGCTGCGGCGTTTTCATCGAGTCGCCAGGGTCTGTGAGCGGCGGGGACGGCGAAACTCTCCGCCAGGCGGAGCGACTCGTGCGGCGCGAGGTTCTTTGCATCGGAAATTCGCATTGAGACCGATTCATCGACAAGTACCACGAGTGTCCGCCTAGTGGTTTCGCTCCACGCCGACGCGATGACCGGCTGGAGAAGCATGAGTATCATCAGACCCAGCAGCGTCAGCCTCAGTCCTGCCAGCAGCAAACCGGCCCGTCGCGGGACGATTCGCCTCTCCAGTTCGTAAAGCCAGAGCAGCGCTTCGGCCAGACCGACGCCCGCCAGCGCCATAGGCCAGATCGCCCAGTTCGTCGTCAGCAGGAATATCCGTCCAAGCACGCCGAATACCAGCCAGACGCCCCCGAACGCCAGTGCGATACGAAGGACGGTGGCCACAAGTCCTCTGGCGTTGTGCATCAGGTTGGTACTTTTCGCCAACAACCCATCGCTGCCCAGTCGCCGCCGGAGACGATAGAGCATCGCCCATCCGCCAATACCGACCGCCGCTCCCGCCGCCAACAGCCAGCCGGGCAAATGCTGCAAAAGGATAAAATGTTCCACTTCTGCAATTATCATTGTACGAACACCCTCAGAATTTTTGATTTTCGATTTTTGATTTTCGATTGGGGCCTATGCCTTCGCGATGGTTTTTTCGTGAAATCAAAAATCCAAAATCCAAAATCAAAAATCCCTTATCGAACGGCATTAGTTCTACGGACAGATTCGACGCCGAAAGAGATCGGTTCAGCCAGGTGCATCTTTCGTTTTTGCGCTATGATTCTTGTTGTAACAATCTCTGCCGCCAGCAGGATGAGGATGGCAACGGCGACATATCGCCAAATTTCGCTTCCAGGCACTCCGCCTTTAATGGCGGCTGTCAGTTCGCCGAGGCTTTCTGCCCTGGTCAGTGGGATGAATTTACCGGCCCGCTTGTAATCATCGTCGGTGAGGAGGTCGAATTTACTCTCGTCGGGATCGCCAAGGACGACGAAGGGAACGGTCTTTGAGTTCTCATCGGCTGATTGCGTTGAAGGCTCACCCCCGATTGCATCGGGGTTGGGCGGAATCAGGCGGTACAATCCCGGTCTGGCGGTCAGCGAGTAGTTCGCGTTCCAGCATTCTTCCAGTTTTTGCAGGCGGACGGCGGTCCGCCTTCCGGCGGGGTCGGCGACTTCCACCGTCGGTCCGGACCCCGGCCAGCGACTCGTTACCGCGGTCGGAAACGCATAGGTGAATTGTTGTCCAGGCAGTATGTTCATCGTCGGCTGGGCCGGGGCTGCAAGGTAGTGGACAAGTTCATGCACGAGCGGGGTGAAACACCTGCATACCCTGGGCATGTCGGAGAATTTCTGATCCAGCGGCATCGCCAGCGTCAGCACAAGTCCGGCTTCGAGTTTTCGCTGGACGAGATAAGCCCGATCGTTGTCCATAAATGCGCCGACCGAGACGTTCTTTTCCTGCTCGTTCGCTTCGAGCACCCAGTGCCTCTTAATCGGCGCAGACCCAAGGTCGCTGCTGGAGGCGTCCGACAGCAGCGCCATCGCCGGGTGATTAATCGTGTTCAGCGCAATGTGCGCGGAGCGTTCCTCGGACACCTCGGCGTGGACCCTGACCAGCCGGCAGCCGGTCAGATGCTTACCGTCGGATCCGAGCCAGTTGTTATAGAAATTCCCGTCCGCCTTTTCGCCCGGTGTTATCAGCAGCCCGCCGCCTTTGGCGACGAAATCCGCCAGCGCCTTCGCCGTCGAGTCGGGAAGGCGGGGGACGTTGGCAAGGACCACAACGGCGTAATTTGTAAAGTTTTTCACCGAGGCTATGTCGGCGGCGGAGACCACAGTCGGGGCGATTAAAGGGCTGTCTGTCTTCGCGTTTTCATCCGGCAGGGCCATCGCCAGATAGAGGAAATCCGCATCGCCTTCGAGCGGTTCGGTCGATGAGTTCCCCTCGATAATCAGGACGGGCAGGGTCTCCAGGACGTTCACGACGCGGGACGCCTCGTTGTCGCTGAGCAGGTCGTCGTCGCAGACTATGCGGGATGAAATGACGCTCATGCCTGGAGAACCGAACTGATGTTCGAACACGATGGAAGCGGATGCGCCCTCGGATATGGCGCCGACGGTTCGGCGTTCGATTGTTTTACCGTCGATGATCAGTTCGACGGCTTCGGGCTGGATCGGACCTTCGCCGGTATTGGCGACGGTGGCGGTGATTTTTACCGACCGGTCCGTTCCGATGACGGAGCGCGAAAAGTTCGGGGCTGTCGCGGATACGTTGTGCCACTTTTGAGGCGCTTCCAGCGTCCGCACAATAACGACGGGTTTTGTCGGCATCGCGCCGGCCGCCTCGGATAGAAATTCCCATCGCTTCTGCGCCGACAGGTCCCATCCGACCGATTGCCCGTCGGTGATAAGGACGATCCTCTTGGCTGGATTCGTTCCGGCAGACAGCGTCTCCATTGCGGTATTGATCGCTTCGAGGACGCGCATGGACCCGCCGGTGGGCGTGAGTTTATCCAGCGCATCGTAGATCCCCTCGGGATCGGAGAGGGGCGACGGGATTATCGCCTGGGCGACCGGACCGGCCAGTACCACGCTTGCCGCGTCGCCGCTCCGGCAGGACTGAACCAACTGGTGGGCCTCGTCTATCGCCCGCTGGAAATTGCTCACCCCGTCGGTCTCAAGCGTCATGCTCAACGACCCGTCAATCACTATTGCCAGGTCCTGCGCATCGCCGCCCCTGCCCGGCAGCAGCCTTCCCGCCGTCAGGAAAGGTCTGGCCAGGGCAAACGCCAGCGCCGCCAGCAGGCAGCAGCGAATGGCCATTAAAATAATCTCTTCGATGAGAATCCGCCGGTTGCGCGAGGCAAGGGAAGTTTCCAGGAACTGCATCGCCCCCCAGTCCACCATCCTCGCCCGCCGGCGGTTGAGAATGTGAATAATTATCGGAATGGATACCGCAGCCAGTCCGAATAACATTATGGCGTTCAGAAAAGTCATTTTATAAACCAGGGACTTGGGACTAGGGACTTGGGACTAGGCAAAAACATAATATCCGGTTTTCCAGTCCGACTATTTTTTCGTTTTTAGACTCTTTATCAGGCCGCCGAGTAATCGCGAACACTCATCCGCATCCTCCAGTAGCGAATCAGATTGCTTATCTGTCAGGTAGCCCAAATCCCTCGCGATCAATGTCTGGGTTTCCACTTCGTAGAGGCTGCCTCTTGCCGTATATAGAAATCGGACGTAATCCATCCGGCTGCCCCGTCCATACCCTTCCGCGATATTTGAAGGTACGGATACCGCTGCCCTTCTGATCTGCTGGACCAGTCCGTACATTTCCTCCTTGGGAAACAGTTTTGTCGCGCCATATGTGCGTTTGGCCAGCGCCATAGCCTTTTGCCAGGCAACCAAGTCTCGATAACTCCGTATCTCATTGCTCATACCAATCTCCTTCTTGTCTTTCTTCCTAGTCCCTAGTCCCTAGTCCCTTTTTTCATCTCGTCCGACTCATTCTTTGCGCCAGGTAATGCGCCAGGGCGACATCGAAGTTCTGCTTCGTGGATAGTTGCACGTAGTCGATATTCATCTGTCCGCAACCGATCTCCAGTCGGCGTATGAAGTTGCGGACCTGGCCAAGGTATTCGCTCCGCAGGCTTAACGGGTCCAGCGGAATGCGATGCCCGGACCGTTCGAGGTTCTCAAAGATGCTCCATCGGTCGAACGGGAAGGTCAGTTCCTCCTCGGCCATCACGTGCAGCAGGAACACCTCGTGCCTGCGATAGCGGAAGTGATGCAGGGCATTGAGTATTTCATCGACATTGTCGAACAGGTCGGAAATTATGACGATCAGCCCGCGCCGGCGGACGCGGTCGGCAAGGTCGTGGAAGATTTCGGCGACGGATGTTTCCGCCCCCGGCTCGGTGCCGGCAAGTTCGGCCAGGACTACGCGGAGGTGACTTGCCCGGCTTCGGGCTGGAATGTAACGCCGCAGGCGGGTGTCGAAAGTCGCCAGACCGACGGCGTCCTGCTGGTGGATCATCAGGTGCGCAAGCGAAGCGGCCAGGAATTGGGCGTATTTAAACTTGCTCAGCAATTGACCGTTGTGTTTAGCGGCAAGGTTTCCGGCGTACTTCATCGAACCGGAGGCGTCCAGCAGGATCAGTGCGCGGAGGTTCGTCTCCTCGATGTACTGCTTAATGTAGTACCGGTCGGACCGCCCTAATACACGCCAGTCAAGGTCGCGTATGTTGTCGCCGGGGACGTACTCGCGGTGCTCGGCGAACTCGACGCTGAAGCCCTTGTAGGGGCTTTTATGCCGCCCTGAGACGAAGCCTTCGACCACACCGCGTGCGATTAATTCCAGACGCTGGATCTTCGACAGCGCCTCGCCGTCCAGAAGCCGCATGTATTCAGGTTGTCCGTCGCCGTTCATGATAAACACTGATTTGGGTGGCACGGTCAAGCGCAGCGAAGCGGAGCTTGGCCGTGTCGTCCACATTTACACATATCACGGCCAATCTTCCGCTGCGCTCCAGATTGACCGTGCCACCCGTCGTTCTCAGGCTACCGCTTCCTCGACGACCGGTCGTATTTCGGTCAGGAGGCGCTGGACGATTTCGTTGCTGGTAACGCCGGCTGCCTCGGCGTTGAACGTCGTTATAATCCGATGTCGCAGCACCGGCGGGGCGACGGCGCGGATGTCGTCGGTCGTTACGTGATAACGCCCGTGCAGAATCGCCCTTGCCTTTCCGGCGAGGATCATATAAATCCCCGCTCGCGGGCCTGCGCCCCAGTTGACCATCTCATTGATGAAATCGGGCGTCTCCGCCTCCGCCGGGCGGGATGCGCGCGCCAGGTCGCGGGCGTACTGAAAAACGTGATCCGCCACCGGAACGCGACGGACAATGTCCTGCAGGCGCAGGATGTCCTCGCCCGTCAGGGCCATCTCAAGGTCGGCTTCGTACATACTGGTAACCTGCTTCATAATCCGAATTTCTTCCTCGGCTGTGGGGTAATCGACCATGATCATGAACATGAAGCGGTCCAGTTGTGCTTCCGGAAGGGGGTAGGTTCCTTCCTGCTCGATCGGGTTTTGGGTCGCCAGGACGAAGAACGGGTCAGGCAGGGCGAAGGTCTCCTCGCCGACGGTAACGTGCCGCTCCTGCATCGCCTCAAGAAGGGCTGCCTGGGTCTTGGGCGGCGTGCGGTTAATCTCGTCGGCAAGGACCATATTGGCGAACAGAGGCCCATGGATGAAGCGAAAGACCCGCTTGCCTGTGGTGCGGTCCTCTTCCAGCACGTCCGTGCCGGTGATGTCCGACGGCATCAGGTCCGGCGTGAACTGGATCCGCTTGAACGACAGGTGCAGGACGCGGGCGATGGTCGAGACCAGCAGCGTTTTAGCCAGGCCCGGAACGCCAACCAGCAGGGCGTGCCCCCGGCAGAACATCGACACCAGCACCTGCTCGATGACATCGCTCTGCCCGACGATAACCCTGCCGAGCATTTTGGTCATCTTATTGTACGACTCGTTCAGGTGTTTGACAGCCTGTATGTCGTCGCCGTCAGCCGCTTGCCCGGCTGGGGCGTCGGCATTACTCTTGCTCTTGGTCATAGCGCAATACTCCTTCTAATCCGATGTCCGATGTGTGCGCCAAATGCGCACAGGTTACATCCGATATGCGTTACATGTTTGTTAAATGAGACAGGGGGGCGGAAGTTTCGGAAAAAAATGTAACAGACAGGGACTAGGGAATAGGGACCAGGGACTTGGCAAAAAAATAAAAAAGCAAAAAACAAAAGAATGGCTGGACTAGCCTGGAAAATCGGGACTTCTGCTTTTGCCAAGTCCCTGGTCCCTATTCCCTGGTCCCTATTTTTTTAATCCACCGCCACTACTTCGGATATTTCCGGGACCAGTCCCTTAATCTGCCGCTCGACGCCCATCTTCAGCGTCATCGCCGCCATCGGGCAGCCTCGACAGGCGCCCTGGAAACGGATGGAGACTTTCCTGACGTCCGGGTCTATTTCCACCAGTTCGATGTCGCCGCCGTCTGCCTGGATCGACGGTCGAATCCGCTCGATTACATCCTTGACTCGTTCGGTCAATGCCGCCTGATTTTGCTCTTGTTCAGCCATTTGAAAATCTCTCCTGTGCGAATGGCTATTGGCCGAAAACCATCGACCACCATATTGCATTATATCAATCATTGACCCGCATACAATCTTATTTGCGTTTCGCTGCGTCGGCGCGGATAATGACGCCGATCCCGTTATTGCAAAATCAGGCTTTGCGCACGTTCAATGAAGAAAAAATTCCGTAAGACATTAATCCTTACCGCCAAACTGCTCGTGGCAGCCGTTCTTCTGCTGCTGGTGATACGCAAGGCCAACTGGAACAGTTTTGCCGCGACGATTACCCATGCGGACCCTTATCTTCTGGCTGCTGCGGCGGCGTGCTTCCTGCTGCCGCTGTTTATTCTGGCGTTCCGCTGGTGGTATCTGTTGCGGATTCAGCGGATAGATATTTCCCTCCGCGAGGTCGTCCGCCTGACGTTTCTGGGGACGTTTTTCAACTACGTCGTGCCCGGAGCAGTCAGCGGGGATTTGGTGAAGGCCTATTACGCCGCCAAACATACCGACCGCAAGGTGGCTGTGCTGGTGAGCGTATTCATTGACCGTGCGCTTGGGCTGTTGGAGTTTGTGCTTCTTCCTGCGGTGGTTATCGCGGTCATGTATTCCGTCGGCGCTGACGGGACCGACCGGTTAGCGGTTCCAGCCGCAATTGTCGGCGGAGTTCTGGTCGTTACGGTCGTTACGCTGGCGCTTCTCCTGAGCGGGAGGTTGCGCCGGTTTCTCCGGCTGGGGAAAATCATCTCGCGCCTTCCGATGCAGAAGTACGTTACTCTGGTGGCGGAGGCCGTCGGTCTTTATGGTCGCCGACCTATGGCGCTGACCAAGGCCGTCGGGATTACGTTCGTCGGGCAGACGGTTTTCATTATCGGCATCATGCTGTCGGGCTGGAGCCTGGGCCTGGATGTGGCGTGGTACCGGTTCTTCCTGTACGTCCCGATTATTTACATTATTGCGTCGGTCCCTATCAGTCCGGGCGGGCTTGGACTGGTCGAGTTCTTTTATCTGACGTTCTTCGCCGTCGGGGCGGTGTCGGAAAGCGAAGTCCTTGTATTGGCGCTGACAGCCAGGCTTATACCGATGCTCTGTTCGCTTCCGGGTCTTATCGTGGCCCTGACCGGTCCGAAATTGCCCCGGACTGAGCAAATTCGGGCGGAATTGACTGATTGAACCAGGACGGTTTCCTCACCGGGGGTTGGTAAAGTCGCATCTCTCATCTGCCGAAACTAACTCTACCGGTTCGTCGGCGAGGTGAGGTTATATTGAGGTTTGAATTGCTGAATAAACTCGCTATTCAGCGGAACGTCCCGCCGGGAAGGTCAATAAAGAGAGCGGAATTATAGGGATTTTAATCCTGCTGGAAGAAAAAGAAGAAAAAAAGAAAGAGAGCGGGATTACAGGGATTTTAAGATTACAGGGATTTTTCTTTTATTATTTTAAAATCCAGTAATCCAGTAATCCAGTAATCCCTAAAATCCTGCTATCTTTGTTTCCGTAGCGGCTGAAGTTTATTTTGCCATTCAAAGGTCAATATGATGCCTCTAATTCAGGAATTGGATCGTGGGCAGATCGACACTTGCCTTTCCGAAGCGTTTCGCCGCCGGGTTCCCGTTTCCATGACCTGCCGAGTCAGGGGCGTCTGGTATAACTTCCACAGCGTGATCATCAGGCGGGACCGCGATAAACTCTGGCTGGAATCCCCCGTGTCCCACGCCGAAGCCGCTGAAGGCAAACCCGAAATGACAAAAGGTCTGATGCTGGGCCTGACGTTCAAAATCGGGCATCACAAGCACATCTTCAATACGCCGATCGAGGCTGTCTGCTCGATAGCATCAGACAGCGGAGAGTCGCTTATCGCCGTCTGCACGCCCGTCCCGTCGAAGATGCAGCGGGTGCAGCGGCGGGCGTATAATCGCGTCGAGGTGCCCCGAAGCCGGTCGATCCTGGCTACCTTCTGGAATGGCGGACAGGACGGCGACCAGTCGGTCAGATGGGAAGGATGGGTAACGAATATCTCGGCAGGGGGCTTTCGGGTCCGTCTTCCCAGCCGGGCCGCTCCGGACCTGACCGTCGGCGACGTCGTAGGCGTTCTTATCAAGGTCGGGCAGGAGTTTGAGCCGGTGCCTGCCGACGCACAGTTCCGCCAGTGCATAAGCGATGATCGAGGCGTGGTGATGCTGGGGTTCCAGTTTGTCGGGCTTAATGAATCCGAGCGCGGGCGGCAGACCCTTGAGCGCATCGGCTGGATTGTCTGCGGTTTTCAGAGGCAAAGTGGCCGGCGACGCGCCGCCGGCGGCGCTGCCTGAATCATGCCTAATCGGTCTGCGACAACGCCTGAACGCGCGCCATTCGACCGATAAGACCCATCTGCCGTCGAAAGAAGATAGCGGGATTTTTTATTTTCGATTTTGGATTTTGGATTTTTGATTTCACGAAAAAACCATCGCGAAGACGTGGGCCCCAATCGAAAATCAAAAATCGAAAATCAAAAATCCCTGTAATCCTGCTATGCGGCTTGCGTCTTTAAAATCTTCTTCTTACCATTTCCGCATGAACGCATCTTCGTCATCGACGGTTTACGCTGTCTGGACGACTGCCGCCGGACCGATGGGGGCGGTCAGGAGCGCCGTCGGGCTGGTGCGAGTCGTCCTGCCTCATTATAGCCTTAAGGACCTTGTGGACCTTCTGGCGTTTGAGTATCCCGGCTCGGTCGCAGCGTCGGAGGAATTCGCCGATCTGGCCGAACTGTCGCGGGCATATTTCAACGGACAGGCCGTCCGGTTCGACGATGCCGCCTGCGACCTTCCTTCGGCGAAAACCTTCGCCGGGCGGGTGCTGCGCGCCTGCCGGACCATCCCTTATGGCCTGACGCGGAGTTATTCCTGGCTGGCAGGGGCTGCGGGCAAGCCGAGCGGCGCTCGGGCCGTCGCCGCTGCACTTGGCAGGAATCCCTTGCCGCTGGTAATACCTTGCCATCGGGTCATCCATGCCGACGGGACGTTGGGAGGTTTTTCGGCAGCCGGCGGGGTCGAACTCAAACGCCGAATGTTAACAATCGAAGGAGCGTTGTAAGTGGGTTGCGTTGGCGACAGGCCGGCTTGACTATCGTCGGATAGATGGCGATGATGAAGAGGTGATTCGTCAAAAGACAACGACAGGCCGGCCTTGTGGGTCAGAAGAGTTTATCGAAAGGCTGGAAGGGCTGATTCACCGTGTCTTGAAAAGAAAGAAACCGGGGCCGAAGCCACGAAAGGGGTAATTATGGTATCTGTGGGGTTGTTGAAAAAGTCCCCTGATGAGTGGCGCGGGCGTCTCGCCCGTGCTGGTTTTGCCGGAAATCGCAACATTTCCCATGGTTCTCCACGGGCGAGACGCCCGTGCCACGACTTTTTCAACAACCCCTCTGTCCCTCTATCCCGGACTAGTGGGTGTTTTTCCGTTAATAGGACTGAACAATGGTCTGGGGGGCTGTGATATGAAGGTGCTGGAAGTATCTGGAGATGCCCGGATGATCGGCCGGCTGACGGGCGAAGCGGTTCGTGAGCAGACGCGCGACAGGCTCGCGACGATGCCACCGATCGAAGCCGCTGTCTGGAAAAAAAGGCTGTCACGCTTTGTTGAGACGTTGCGTAAATATTTGCCGGGCGTGCTCGAGGAGATGGAGGGCACGGCTGAGGGTGTCGGTGTACCGGCCGATGACATCCTCCGCCTGAACTTCCAGATGTACGATCACGAACTTGGGCTGGAAGGCTGTACGAACGTCGTCTTTGCCGCCGGCCCCGACGGTCCGATCTGGGGCAAGAACAACGAAGGCTCGGCCGAGGAATCGCGTCGCCCGCCTTGTCTGCGGATCATACGCAGGCGGGGCAGCATTCCACTAGCGGCGGTGAGCTTTTGCGGCACGATCGGGATGGACGGCATGAACGCCGAGGGACTGGCGTCGGGGCATTCCTCTGTCGGCAGCGTTTTCCAGCAGAGCGACTACCACGTTCCGATCCTGCTGTGGGAGTACGAGGGCATGCTGACGTGTCGGACGACGGAGCAGTTTGTCCGCCACATGTGTTCGCTGCCCGCGCGGGGCAAGGGGTATGCGCGGGCTGTGGTCGATCGCGCCGGCGCAATTTGCGCCCTGGAATGCCCCTGTCCGATGACCCAGGTCCGCAAGCCGACGCTGCCGGGCGGGCATATGCAGGTCGTCAACTGCTACCAGTTGCCGACCCTTGCCGAGGCCGACCGCCGCAACCCGCGCAGTAAGCGCAACGCCTTGGCCCGGGCGGAGATGCTCAAGACCATGCTGGCCGGCGACGTCGAGTTCAGCCTGGCGGATATGAAGAGTCTGCTGCGGCATCATGGCGAGCCGAGCATCTGCCGGCACGGTGGCGACGGCAGCCTCACGGAATACTCTCTCATCGGCTTGCCGCGCGACGGCAGGCTGCTGTACGTGGACGGTTATCCGTGCGAAAACGAGTATGCGGAGATTACGTTATGAGCCGCGGCCCTGGTTGCATCGAAGGCGACGCGAAGGGCCGGATTGTGGATCTTGTCGCGAAGATCGACGAGATTCTCCGCCGGGTTCCGGATTATCTGGCCCGGCTGCGAAACGCCGACCTGCCGTACGGCCGATATCGCTGGTCGGTTTCGTATCCCCGGCCGTGGTGCATGTATGCCACGGTCAACGGGTTGGTTACCGAGTTCAAGCTGGGCATGGCGGACGCTTGGACCGAGACGCAGCGGCAGCAGGCCATCGCCGGCCTGCTCGACTGCCAGAGCGAAACGGACGGCTACTTCCACTGCCCCGTCTGCAAAGGCGACCTGGGCTACAATTTCAGATGCTCCGAAAAAAACGTCATCGCCATGACAAAGAAGGCCGTCGGGGCGATTCTACAACTCGGCGCGAAGCCGAAGTACCCTCCGCCGATTGACGATAGCATCGTCTCGCAGCCGGTCGAGGATTGGCTGGAGCAAGTCTTCCGGGAGAACCACGCCTATGCGGCCGGCGCAATGGTCGGGCACTGTATCGGCACGCGGGTACAGGGGCTTCTTGCCCGCGGCTATGACCCGAAACAGGACGCCGTCATCGCAACCGTGCTGAAATGGCTCGCGGAAAACCAAGATCCCGAGACGGGCCTGTTCCGGCACAAGGGCGATCTTGTGATGGGTATGAACGGCCTGCTGAAAATGCGGTACGGCGTGTTCCAGCTGACCGGCACGCCGATACCCAGGCCCGGCAAGGTCGTTCGAACCATCCTGGGATTGCAACGGGAAGACGGCAGGTTCGGCCTGTCCTGCGGCGACTTCAACGGTACGACCTTGACCGCCGACCTCGGACGCGAAACGCCCGAACTGCACGACGCAATGCTGACCGCCTACGAGCGAATCCTTCCAGCCTTCGCCGCCAAGCAGAGACCCGATGGCGGCTTCTGCTGGGAACCGGAAGATACCGACGAACCTAATCTCAACGCCACCAACGTCAACACGCAAGGTCTAGCCGATATGCGAAGCTTCCTGACTTGGCTGGCGGAAAGGCAATCATGACCGACACAGACTCTGCACGTACGTGCCGGAATTGAGGGAATTGAGGGAATTGAGGGACAGACGCAATCCTGTTCGAATTACAGGAATTACAGGGACAGATACGAATGGTACTTCCTTAAGCCATAATCCATAGATATCAGAGAATTTGCAATTTCCATAACATTTGCACAAGAAGGGTGTTACGAAAACGGGGCAAGGGCGCCTTTCTGAGAAATATTGCTTAAGGAAGTGCCATTCGGGCCATTCGGGACAGATACCTTAATTCGGTGGTAGCGTACAGATTGACATGACAAATTGACAGATGATCAGGGGGAAAACAACGGCATTGTCGCGGTTGGATTTTTCTGAATTTTTTTATCCCCCGGCCAGGCAGGGGGTTGCCGAATCCCACACCTTTTCAGGTGCCGCGTTTGCACCATAACAGTAGCGACGTCGATAGGACGCCTGGCTTGCCGTGAGTCCCGATGTTCGGGATCGAACGGTAGATATTTGACAATAGAAGAGAGACCGGAAGACCGAAAATAGGGAATAGGGAATAGGGAATAGGGAATAGGGAATAGGGAATAGGGACTTGGGACTTGGGCATAGGGAAAAACGGACAAAACGTAATCCGTAATTGGTAACTGGTAATTGGTAATTGGTAACTGGTAATTGGTAACTGGTAATTCGTGAAATTCGTGAAAATTCGTGAAATTCGTGGAAAAAATGCCCCCGAAAATTGCAACTGCTTGCACGCCAAGGACTTGCGGATTTTGCCTTCGGCACGAACCGGCACGAACCGGCACGAACCGGCACGAACCGGCACGAACCGGCA
>CAYUYD010000005.1:0-6906 GCA_964449105.1 uncultured Planctomycetaceae bacterium
CACGAGATAATACGTCTCTCCCCGGAACTCCTGACCCCCGTTAGACCCCCTTTAATCCACGGGGGCCTGACGGCCAATTATCTTCTCAAAGAATCCACCTAACTCCTTTTCGACAAAAGCAAGTTGCTCGATTCTATTCCCAAGCTTTTGCAGTTTGTTGGAAAGGTAGGAGTCCCAGTCGCCAACTTGGGTGTACGGCAGTTGGTCTTTTTCGTCGTACAGTGCGAACGGAGATGCTTTCGTGCTGTTTAGAAGCTTTACGAGATTTTCCAATGTTTGGAGCGACAGTACGAGCGGACGACGTACCATGCTGTCGCTTGGATAGATCGACCTTTTGAGTCCTTTTTCAGCTCGCCTTAGGATGAAAGACTCGAAGTACCAGTCGTTATTCGCCAACGGAATTTCGCCGAAGGTCGCAACGATGCCAAGAACGGGCTTGCGCCGCGATACGCCAACACTGTCAAAGGTTCCCTGTTCTAGGTCATGCGCCGTCGAGTACAACTGCACCATGCCCTCCGCAACCTTCCCCGTCGAACCATCGTCCAAGATGACGTGGTCGAGCAACCCGGTCGCCACGAATGTTGTGGCCTTGCATTCCACGAGCACAACGCAGTCGCTCAGTTCGACCAAGAAGTCACAGCTTTTCCCTTGCCCAGATAGGTCTTCAAGTTGCTTATCGTGCAGAAGCAAAAGCCTGCCGTCGAGACATTTCAGAATGTCGCCAGCATAAGATTGGACGGTGTCGCCGAACTCCTTGTCGAAGCCGGAAAGCGGCTTAATGAGCTTGTAAAGACCTTGGCCGCTATTGCGCAATACCAATTGGGGATGCGGAACAAGCATTCGGTCTTGACCAAAATCCATGACCGGGGTATCAAGGAAAATGGACCGAATGAGGAAGCGAAGCTCGGGCTGCTTCTTCAAGACCTCTTCTCGAAAACGATTACCTATCTGATTAGGAGTGCGACCGACAAGGGAGAAATAAGACTCGATTTCGCTATCCGTGATGTCGATCTCCTTGTAGTTATGAAGCTCGCTTTTTAGGAAGCACCCGCTTTCAGCCTTATTGCAGGCTGCCCAGGTCAACCAACACAGCTGTATCCATTTCTCGATGCTGAGGCCGTAGCGATCTTCGAACTCTGAAGAAACGGTTGGCATAGGATTGCCAGTGACGAAGAGTCTTTGGATTCGAGCCGTCTTGTTAGGCGAGTGGTGGTACTGCAACTCTATCTGTTCGCGAGTCATCAACAGAACGAAGTGCTGGACATTCGCCTTTATCGTCTCCTCGGAAAGGGGGTTTGGGTTATCGTGCCAGACGTTCATGACCGCGCCGAGGCGGGACTTGTCCACAGGATCCTTGTTTTGACCACGTGCATAAGCGCAGTTCGCCTCGATAGAGTGCAGTATCTTGAACGGCGGGAAATAGACCCTCATCTTGATATCTTCCAAGCCCTTTCTCATCGTGAGCGAGGCAAAAGGGGCGTAGTCGATTGGCTGGAACCGTTTCAGCTTGTTTTCGAGAGCGGAGTAGAAGGCCCGCATGGCAGACCTGGCTCTGAGATTTGCCGGCGTTTCTTTTTTGGCCACCTTCTTAACCCCGGGAAATAGAAACACCACTTGTTTTCGCCATTTTCTAATGCAATTTGCGCGGCGGGTCTCCTGCCCCGCCGCGATTTTCTACCATTGCCTGCGTTTCTTATCCCTAGCCCTATTTAGGGGCAGACCAGATCGCCTTGCCCTTCTCGTCGAGCAGGCGCAGCCCCGGCCCGGTCTTGAGTACGGCCAGCCCGGCGCGGGGATTGCCGTTCTCGTCAAACAGTTCCAGCTTCGGCCCTTCCTTTTCCACGCCCAGCCCGGCGCGGAACTTGCCGTTCTCGTCGCCCAGGACCAGCGACGGCATGTCCTTGAACACGCTCAGCATGGCGCGGAACTTACCCTTCTCGTCGAACAGCCTCATCATCGGCCCGTCCTTGACCACGGACAGCATGGCGCGGGTCTTACCGTTCTCGTCGAGCAGGCCCAGCATCGGCCCGTCCTTTTCCACGCCCAGCGAGGCCCTGTCCTTGCCCTTCTCATCGCCCAGGACCAGCATCGGCCCGTCCTTGTCCACGTCCAGCATGGCACGGGGCTTGCCGTTCTCGTCGGCCAGGGTCAGCCCCGGCACGTCCTTGAACACGGACAGCCCGGCGCGGCTCTCGCCCTTCTCGTCGGCCAGCACCAGCGCCGGCCCGTCCTTGCCCACGCTCAGCATGGCGCGGCCCTTGCCCTTCTCGTCGTTCAGGCCCAGCCTCGGCCCGTCCTTGTCCATGACCAGCCCGGCGCGGGCCTTGCCGTTCTCGTCGAGCAGGCTTAGTAGCGACCCGCTCTTCGGCGCTCCCAGCAGGGCGCGGGTCTTGCCGTTCTCGTCGCGCAGGCCTAGCACCGGCCCATCCTTGTCGGCCACGACCAGCACCGCGCGGGCCTTGCCGTTCTCGTCGTACAGGAGCAGCCCCGGCCCGTCCTTGCCCATGACCAGCTGGGCGCGGGTCTTTCCGTCCGCATCTTCAAGGATGAACTCATTGGCGCGGACCACTGTCTTGACCGGGTTTGTTGCCGGGCCCTGGGCCTGGGCGGTGGGTGTGGTCTTGTTCCACGTCCAGGCCAGACCCACACCCACGATGGCCAACCCCACGACGACCAGCATCCAGCGGTTGCGTCGCTTCGCGTTGGACAATTCCCGTTCCAGTTTCTCCAGTCGTTCTTCTGTGGTCATTCTCGTTTCCTTTCCTCTGGAATTAAAGGGACAGACGTATTATCTCTCGTTATAGACCTTATAGTCCCGTGGCATGGATTAGTTCCTTCATAATATTTTCGCGGAGCCGGGGCTTAATGGCGTCGGCGAGAACGAGGTCAACGCGCAGGATGTGATTCTGGAAATCAGTCATAATGCCACCCGGCTATGATATGCCGGCAATCATACCGAAACAAGTTTGAGTTTTGAGACAGACGCGATTACCCAAAGTTTCGTCCCCGCCGCATTGCACTTATGTTGCCTTCCCACCGGACCCGGCCTTGCAGTTTCAGGATGTCGCGCTGCCTTCGGCGCCGGAGAAGTTCACGCAGAGCATGGTCAACGAGTTGGCGAACTGTTTTGAAGCCTGTCAGTTGCTTTGCATGAGCGACTAAACGCTCATCCACTACTACGTTTATTCGCTTCATTGCAGCCACCAGGTTACGTCAGCGCCAGAAGGCTCTCGACCGATATATCTTCGTCGATTGATTCCCAGTGTATCCCGATGCCGCCGCCGATGAGACGCCAATCTTTGCGCTGCTGGTCTGTGGCGCTGCGGAGGCGAGGAAACCACTCCAGCGGGACAGTTACCTCCCTGCCATCGGCCAGAACAACACAAAGGGAATCTTTCGTGAAGGATACATCCGTAGCAAGAGATTCTATTTTAACGGACGACTTGTCCATGCTGTTATTCCCCAAATTTTTGCCAATCGGGCGGGTTTTTGAGTTTGTAGAGCATCTCGCCGGCGCGGGGGATGTAGAGTCGTCCTTCGCTTTCCCGCCCTTGCCAGTCGGCGATGTCAATCGAGGCTGGGTCGCGGTAGCCGAGGTTGACTTTCCGGCATCGGCTTTCGGGGATTCCGGTGGCGAGCGTAACCTTGACGCGGCAGTTTTCCACGCCGTTCCTGTATGTTCCGATGCCGCGGACGTGCGTCGAGTGGGCCAGCACGCCCCAGGGGTAATCCTTGAACCGCTCCCACTGTCCCAGGAAATAATCGCGCGTGTGGTATCCAACCTCGTCGATGACCGCCCCGTGGGTGTATGAGATTTCCGTAACGTGCGGGGCGTAGATAATCAGTTCTCCGCCGTCGGCGACGATCGGCTCGGTCTTATACATGCACTTTCCGGCGGTCCAGATGTCGTCGTACATTTTCGGAGCCGCCGCGAGGATCGAATCGAACGGCCTGTCCATATAGGTAATGTGAATCTTGGCCGACAGGTCCGCTGCCGCCGACCACGCCTGCTCCGGGCTGCCGAAGTACAGGCCGAAAAGCCCGTCCTTTGTCGTTACCATGCACAGGGCGAATTTGTCGATTTTCAGCATCTCTGCTGCTCGGTTAACAGTCGCGCGGACGGGCGTTTGCTTTGTGCCGATGATCTTCGGGTTGGTAATCACTGCCCCGAGCCAGTGGAAGAAGTTCAGCAGTTCGGCCCCGCAGATTCCGGGGAAGAAATACTTATTCCCGCCGGAGAAGCCCACCACCTCGTGCGGGAACACAGGCCCGCAAATCAGGACGCGGTCGTAATCGAAAACGAGGCGGTTGACGGTTACTTTGACATCCATTTGGAACAGCCCGCCGCTGATTTGGTCCACCTCGTCAGCCGAAAGCGTTCCGATATGGGCAAGGGCGTCTTCGTTCTGCCATTCATGGTTAAAAGCCTTTGATTGTCCGAAGACTTTTTCCCATTGACCCGGTTTGATGCCGAAATGTTTTTCGATGTGTTCAGCCGGCATGGGCGGGTGTGTGCCCAGCGCTATGAGGAAGTCCAGTTTCGTTGTTTTCGGCGCGAGGTTTTCGTGCAGCGCCCTCGCCAGCGCAGGCAGTGGGCAGGTTCGTGTATGGTCCGGTACGATTACCAGTACGCTCTTGCCGTCTGCGTTCAGTTCGCCGGCAGCGTCGGCGACAATCGCCCGCATCTCATCGTCGGTAAGTGTCCGGTCGGTTCGGCCTTGTCCTGTCATTGATAATTCCTTATGTCGAATCACTCCATAAAAAGGGTCGCCGGGTACCATGCCCTCACGCGGAGCGGGTGGGCATGTTACGACATGCTCACGCCCTTCGGGCGAGAGCATGGCACCCTCGTTACGTTTTGATCGATGCATTTTCGCATGGCTTTGACCAATCCGTCGGCCTGTTTCATCCGCGCCGGGCATCGCCAACGAGGTAAACAAGTCGCAGGAATAGCCTCTTGCGATCTACTACTTGCCGGCAACCGTGAACTTCGTTTCGTTAAACCCATCCCTGTCAGAAAAATGCGAATGCTCGACCAACAACATGCGTACCGTTGCCCCAGGCTTCAGGCCAAGCGTATCGAGCGGAATAATTGCCTCCACACCATCTGGGCCGGGGGCTACCGAGGCGTTTGGGTCGTCGGATGTAGTTTTCCATGTAGAGCCAGCCGGGAAAGCTCCGTCCTGCGATTGGAATACAAAGACCGTGGCAGTGGGATTCCTCGGACCGGTCGTTCTATCAAGGGTGACACCCGCCGTGACCCAGATCTTGCGATCATAGCCTGGGGCTTCATAGAAGCCGGAGACCTTCATATTTGCGGTGCCCGTATCTACCTGGTTGTCCGTGTCGAGGTACATCTCGAAGAGCTGACCGCCAACCGGCTTATCAGCAAACTGCTTGAGAATGGTTGGTTCGCAACGGGCAAACAGATAGAGATTCCGGCTGTCAGTTTTCAGATACACTTGCTTGACATCGAATCCACCCCTGTCGCCTCGATCGGGAAGACCAGCTTCTTTTAGGATCGGTTCAACACCCTCCCAATCTGCGGCACAACCATCAAGTGTCAACCCTGTGACGTTCTTAGATCTGTCGGTCTGCTGAGAATCCTGTTGGCCTTTGCGGCAACCGAGCGCGCACAGCCCGATGCAAAGCAATGCCAACACCACCGGTATTCGCACGGAACTCCCCATGTTGGTGACTCCTTGTCAGGCATATTGTCTTTCATGCCCAGCAGTTGAGGATAAGCGAGGAAGATGGCCAAGTCCAACGTAATCCGAGCCGGGGGGTGGCACAGGTTGCTTGCAACCTGTGTTCTCCCAAATAGGCAAACAACACGGCCCCTTGGGGACCGTACCACCCTCATTTCGACGCTTTCAACAGAGCAAGACTGCATCTCATTGTTTCAGCCAGGCCGGCTGCGTCCAGACCGATCTCGGCGAGTTGCTGTTCTCTACCGGCGTGGGCGATGAAGCGATCCGGAACGCCGAGCAATTTGACGCCGGAGGCATCCAGCGAGTTTTTCGACGCCAGTTCCATCACCGCCGAGCCGAAACCGCACGCCACAGAGTGCTCTTCGGCGGTCAGCACCGGTTTTCCCGTCGCAATCAACCCGGCGATGAGTTCCTCATCCAGCGGCTTGGCGAACCTGGCCGAGATAACGGCCGTTTCCACGCCGTCTTTTTCAGCCAGTGTTTCAGCGGCCTGCACGGCGTATTCGACCATAGCGCCAAGCGCCAGAAACGTTCCGTCATTACCTTCTCGGACGCGGCAGGCCTGTCCCAGTACAAAAGGCGCATGTTGCGAGGGGGATTCCGGAACGATGTCGCGCGGATAACGGATAGCCGACGGCCTGTCCAGCGACAGCGCCAAATCCATGGATGAAACCAGTTCCGCCTCGTCGGCCGGCGACATCAGGACCATTCCCGGCAGGGGGCGCAGGCAGGCGATGTCAAGCAGGCCGTGATGAGAAGCACCGTCGGTGCCTACCAGTCCGGCGCGGTCTATGCAGAATATCACCGGCAGGGACTGGAGGGCGACCTCCTCGAATATCTGGTCGAATGCCCGCTGGAGGAAGGTGGAGTAGATGGCGACGACTGGTTTAAGCCCGGCCTTGGCCAGACCTGCTGCCATTGCCACGGCGTGCGATTCGTTGATTCCGACGTCGATATAGCGGTCGCCCATCGCGTCGCGGAAGGCGGCCAGACCTGTCCCGTCGGGCATGGCGGCGGTAATGGCCACAATTTTTTTATCGTTCTTTGCCCGGTCGAGGAGCGTTCTTGAGAACACATCCGTCCACATCGGGCGGTTTCGGACGGGGAACTCCACGACCCCGCCGTTGACGGTGTGTGCTGCGGGCGAGTGGAACCGGCAGGGGTCCTCGACGGCGTAATCGCATCCCCGACCTTT
>CAYUYD010000005.1:6916-23878 GCA_964449105.1 uncultured Planctomycetaceae bacterium
ACCTTTCTGTGTGTGGACGTGCAGCAGCACCGGATGGGGGATCTGCGCGACGCGGCGAAGGACGTCGAGCATCGCCGTTATATTGTGCCCATCGACCGGGCCGAAATAACGGAACCCCAAGGCCTCGAAAAGTTGTTCGCCGTGCATGGTGGTCCTCATACCTTCCTTGATGTGGCGAAGGGTATCGGTGATTTCCTCGCCAAGTGGAAGCCGGCTGAGAACGTGCTCGGTGGTCTGTTTGATGCCGGCATAAGTCTGCGTCAGGCGGATGCGGTCCAGCAGTTTCGCCAGGGCGCCCTGTGTAACGTCGATGGCCATCGAGTTATCGTTGAGGACGACGAGGAACTGTCGTTTCAGGAGTCCGGCGTTATTGATTGCCTCAAGCGAGACGCCGTTGGCGATGGATGCGTCGCCGACGACGGCGACGATTTTTCTTTTGGCTGATTTGTCCGCCCACGCCATGCCCGATGCTATTGAGATTGCCGTACCGGCGTGTCCGGAGGCGAACAGGTCGTAATCGCTTTCGGACGGCGCGGGATATCCGCTGATTCCGCCGGCTTGGCGCAGTGTCCTGAACCGCTCGCGCCGACCGGTCAGAATCTTATGTGCGTAACACTGGTGCCCAACGTCCCACAGCAGGTAATCGCGGGAAAAATCAAAGACCGTGTGCAGGGCGACGGCGAGATCGGCCACGCCGAGATTGCTGGAAAGGTGTCCGCCGGTGCGAGAGACGGTCCGGATAATCATCCGGCGAATCTGCTCGGCCAACTCTTTGAGTTGTTCAGGCGACTTGTCCTTCAAGTCGGCGGGAGAGAGGATCTGCTCCAGCAGTCCGGAGGATTCCGCGAGGTCCTTGCCGGACGAAGGCGTCTCTTTTTGTCGAGGCTGATTTTTCATCGTTTTTTGTTTATTACCGGTCCCTTAGGGCGAGCAGTTCGCCAAGTTCTCGCAGTTTTTTCGCACGCCTTCCAAAAGGCTTCAGCGCCTCGCCTGCCTGGCTCGTCAGGTCGGCGACGAGCCGGCGGGCCTGCTCGATTCCCAGTTTGTCCGCATATGTCCGCTTACCGGCCTGTGCGTCTTTTCCGGGCGTCTTTCCGATTGTCCCTTCCGATCCTACGGCATCAAGCAGGTCGTCGGCGACCTGGAAAGCCAGACCGATCTTTTCTCCGAAGGCATCGAGCGCATCCAGTTGGTTCTCGTCCGCTCCCGCACAGATGCTTCCCATGCACACTGCCGCCCGCAGGAGGTCGGCTGTCTTTCGCAGATGGATATACCGTCTGCCGGCGTCCCCTTCCGGCACCTCGCACAATCCCATGTCGGCTACCTGCCCGGCGATCATCCCGCCTGCCCCGGCGGAGGATGCAAGAACGCCGATGAGTCTGACCGCCAGGGCGGACTCGGCGTATCCTGAAGCGAGCACGTCGAACGCCCGCGTCAGCAGCGCATCGCCGGTCAATATCGCCATTGCCTCGCCGAATTTCACGTGGCAGGTGGGCATGCCCCGCCGGAGAGTGTCGTCGTCCATTGCCGGCAGGTCGTCGTGCACCAGGCTGTAGCAGTGCACCATTTCCACCGCTACCGCCGCAGGCGTCGGGTCGGCAAGCCAGTGCTTCTTCTCTGCGACGGTCTCCGCCGACAGCAGCACCAGCGCGGGACGCAGCCTCTTTCCGCCGTTCAGGCAGGCGTAGCGCATCGCCTCGCCCAGCGTCGCCGGCATTGCATCTTCCGTCAGCGCCGACGCTATTGCCGAGTTCACCGACTCGGCGTAAGGCCTGAGAAGATCGGTCAAATCGCTTGCAGCCGAAGAAATTGCCATGACCTCCATTCTAGCCGCGAACAACGTGAACGCAAAGTAGTAATCGGTAATTGGTAATTCGTAATTGGTAATTGGTAACAAAACCGTGAATTACTGATTACGAGTTACGAATTACCAATTACCAATTGTTGTTCGCGTAGTTCGCGGCTAATATGTCGCGCTGGAGAACCGGATATGGCGACGAAGATACACGAAACAGCCTTGGTGGACGGGTCGGCGGAACTGGGCGACGGCGTGGTCGTAGGCCCTCACGTTGTTGTCGAATCCGACGTGGTTATAGATGCCGGTTGCGAACTGATGGCAGGGGCGGTCATCCGCCGGTACACGACACTGGGGCAAGGTAATGTCGTTCACCCGTTCTGCGTCCTTGGCGGCGAACCGCAGGATTACAAGTTCGACCCGGGCGAAAAAACTTATCTGCGCATCGGCTCGGATAATATCTTTCGTGAGCACGTTACCATCAGCCGGGCCACTACGCCCGGCGGGGCGACCGTTATAGGCGACGGCTGCTTCTTTATGACACAATCGCACGTGGGGCACGACAGCGTCGTCGGTAATCGTGTCGTATTGACCAACAGCGCCGCCGTAGCCGGCCATTGCGAGATTTCCGACCGGGTAATCCTCTCTGCCTATGCGGGGGTGCACCAGTTTTGCCGGGTGGGGGAACTGGTTATGACGCAGGGGACGGCGGGCATTTCCCAGCACGTCCCGCCGTTTGTAATAATCCGGGGGATTAATTACGTTGTCGGTCTGAACTCGGTCGGCCTGCGCCGGACGGATTATATAACCGACGCCGACCGCCGGCAGATTAAGGAGGCATATCGGCTGTTGTATCGCAGTTCACTGAAGCCGAAAGAGGCTCTGACGGAGATGGATGCCCGCAGCGGCTGGGGCGCTCCCGCCGGTCGGTTCCGCGATTTCGTCCGCAGGGCTTTGGAGGCCGAACCGCCGTATAACCGAGGCCTGCCCACCGCACGAGCCAGCCAACGCGACAGGGACGAGTGGAAGGAAAATCTATGAAAACCCGTACGATTTCGCATGACAACATTCCGGAGACCTACGCGGAACTGACTGCGCTGGCGATGCCTCGCCCCCTGCATGATGAGGTGGACTATCGCAACGCGATGGAAGTCATGGAGGCGATGGCCGGTTTTGAAATGAACGCCGACCAGGAAGATTATTTCGAGGCAGTTTCCACCTTTATTGAAAAATACGAAAATGATCGCCATGCCATCGAAACGCGAGACCTCTCGCCCGTAGAACTGCTGCGTTACCTGATGGACGAGCATGGCATGAGCGTCTCGGACCTGGGCCGGCTGCTGGGTGATCGCAGCCTGGGGCATCGCGTTCTGACAGGCCAGCGGGAACTGAGCAAAACCCACATCCGCAAACTCGCCGAACACTTTGCGGTCAATCCAAGACTGTTCCTTTCGTAATCGCAATGTGGTTGCTCTCTGCAGGTCAGTCAGACCGATCGTTACTTTGGTCGGAATCGCTCCGGCTTTCCGCCTTCGCCTCTGCTTTTATTTCCACCCGTTCGATGCTTTCCGCCCTGCCTGTGGCCGGATCGACCGTCGCAATGACCCCGCACAATCGCACGTCATCCTTGGCGACCTCGAAGGGCGTCGGCATCGAGGTCGTCAGGGAGTACAGGACGCGGTCCTTAAGCCGGCCCAGGATGCCGTCATAAGGCCCGGTCATTCCGACGTCGGAAATGTAGGCAGTGCCCTTGTCGAGCACGCGGGCGTCTGCGGTCGGGATGTGCGTATGCGTGCCGAAGACCACGCTGACCCGCCCGTTGCAGTGCCATCCCATGGCGATTTTCTCGCTGGAGGCCTCGGCGTGGAAATCCAGAACGCGAATTTTTACCGAAGTCGGCATTTCGGCTAAGATTCCCTCCGCCGCCGCCCAGGGCGAATCGGCCGGTTTCATATACATCTGCCCCAGCAGGCAGGCTACTGCCACCTGGTGTCTGCCTGATTTGGTCGGTACGACCGTCCATCTTCGCCCGATGGCGCGGATGGAAATATTGGCCGGTCGAACGATTCGTTCGGAGTGCCCCAGCGATTCGGTTATCTCGCGCTGGCGGTACACGTGGTCGCCAAGCGTTACCACGTCCACGCCGTAGTGGAGCAGTTTATTGAATATCGCCGGAGTCAGACCGCTTCCGCCGGCGGCGTTCTCGGCGTTGCAGACGACAAGGTCGATCTCACGCTGCCGGATAAGCCCCGGCAGCAGTTCCGCCAGTGCCGCACGCCCGCATTTACCGACTACATCACCTATGCAAAGGATATTTATAGACATTTCATTCGCTTTCAACGGATGGCCTTACGAGAAGGCACAATTATACGCATCCGCCGGTTCGGACGCTACAAATGACAAATGACCAATTTCCAATGACCAATAAATGTAAAATTTCCAATGACTAAAAAATACGCGAGAAAATTGCGGATTTCGGCTGATTGTTCTGTATTTGTCATTCGTCATCGGGCATTGGTTGGCCAAAAGGGTAATTGAACATTAATTGATTGCCTGTCATATTTTACCGATTATTAACTAGAATACGACTAACGCAGTATTCCTGGACCTGAAAGGTTTCCATGATAGCGATTCATGTAACACACGAAGCCGTCGAGAAGATGGGCGGGATCGGCGCGGTCGTCGCCGGGCTGGTAACATCGGTTGACTACAAGCGGGTCTTCGGGCGGACTGTCCTGGTAGGCCCGGTCCTGACGACCGATCGGACGGGCGCAGAGAGGTTTGGTCCCTCCGGAGAAGTCCTCTACAGCAGCATTGACGGTATAGATACGGGCGGATGGGCGGAAAAGTTCAGACCCGTCGAACAGGCGTATCAGGCGGGGATTATTTATGGGACTCGTCTGGTGGCCGATGGCGATTCAATCGCCCCTGCCGAGGTCGAGGTCCTTCTGGTGGATGTCTTCCACTGCAGCCCCGATCGGCTGAACCGGTTCAAGTACGAGTTGTTCAAGAGGTTTTCCGTACCGTCCGACGAGTTCGAGCACATATGGGAGTTCGAGCAGTACGTCCGCCTGGCCGAACCGGCTTGGGAGGCGATGCGCATCATCGGATGCATTGGCAGCACGGGCAGGCCAGACGGCCCCGTACGGGTCTCGCCCGTGAGCGAAAAAGAAATCACGGGCGGGACGCCCGTGCTACCGGAGCAGGCGGTCCTTTTTTCGCACGAGTATATGGGCATGCCGACGGCACTGAGGGCGGTAATGGATTCGCTGCCCAATGTGCGGACTGTTTTTTACGCCCACGAGGTCGCCTCGGTCCGGCGGATCGTCGAAACGCACCCTGCACACGACCTGATGTTCTACAACCTCCTGGCGGGGGGCGAACAGGACGACAAAGGACTGGAGGATTTCTTCCCCGCCGTTCGCAGCCATTTCAAGCACCCGCTGATAAAGGCCGCACGATACTGCGACGCGATATTCGCCGTCGGTGATTTCGTCGGGCGGGAGATGCGGTTCCTCCAGCCGGGCTGCGAAAATGTAACGGTGGAAATGGTATATAACGGCGTCCCCGCCGCTGTACCGACGCCGGAAGAGCGACGGGAACATCGCAGCCGGATGAAGCAGTACGCGAGGAACCTCTTCGACTTCGAACCGGATTATATCTTTACCCACGTCGCCCGCCCGGTGTTGAGCAAGGGCATCTGGCGAGACCTGCGCATCCTTCACGAACTGGACGGGCAACTGGCCCGCAAGGGACGATCAGCCGTCTATTTCATGCTCGGTACGCTGGCGGGGCGCCGAAGGAAAAAAGACATACTGCAAATGGAGCGAGACCACAACTGGCCTGTGCACCACCGGAAAGGCTATCCGGACCTATGCAACGGTGAGGAGGTCGTGGGGGAGTTGTTCGAGGATTTTAATCGGCATCATAAGGCCGTTAAGGTTGTGTTGGTTAATCAGTTCGGCTGGCAGCGCGGCCTGTGCGGGCTGCGGATGCCGGAGGAAATGACCTTCGCCGATGTCCGAATGGGCACGGACGTGGAGTTCGGGTTGAGCGTGTATGAGCCTTTCGGCATCAGCCAGTTGGAGCCGTTGGGCGCCGGGGCGATATGCGTGGTCTCGAACGTCTGCGGATGTGTCGGGCTGCTGAGGCAGTGCGCCGGCGGCGAGATGCCGGACAATGTCCTGGTCGGCGATTTCATCCGCCTTCCAGCCTCCTCCACGTCCGCCGACGCCATGCGAATAAACCTGGCGGAACGCGATGCCATCGAAACCTCCGAGGCGAAGCGACTAGCCCGCAGACTGGCTGAACGGCTGCCGAAAAACGACGACGATATTGCCGAACTACTTTCCGTCGGTGCAGCCCTGGGGGGAAAAATCACATGGAAGCGGACCGTCTCCGATTTCTTCCTCCCGGCAGTCGCAAGGATGTGCAGCACGGAAACACTGCAAAAATAAAATGGGCCGCAGAGGCGCAGAGAACACAGAGAATCAAAGGAAGTAAAAGAAATATTCTATTTTTTCTTTCTCTGTGTTCTCTGTGCCTCTGTGGCGGCTTTGAACGCCGACGGGCAGAGTTTATTGATGGCGCATTCTTCGCAGTCGGGCTTGCGTGCGGCGCAGACGCCCCGGCCATGGAAGATTAACAAATGTGAAAAGACGGCCCAGTCTTTGCGGGGAACCAGTTCCATCAGGTCTTTTTCGATTTTTACCGGGTCGCTCTGCTTTGACAGTCCCAGCCGACCGGCCAGGCGTTTGACGTGCGTATCGACGGCGATGCCTTCATTCTTTCCGAATGCGTCGCCCAGAACGACGTTGGCCGTCTTGCGCGCCACCCCCGGCAGGATTATCAGGCCTTCTATGTTGTCGGGGACTTTTCCGTCGAACTCTTTGATGATTTTCTTCGCGGTTGCGATGATGTTTTTGGCCTTGTTGCGGTAGAAGCCGGTGGAGCGGATTTCCTGCTCGAAGATTTCCTGCCCGGCCTTGGCGAAGTCCTTAACCGTTTTGTATTTTTTGAACAGTTCTTTTGTAACGATATTGACGCGGGCGTCTGTGCATTGTGCCGAGAGAATCGTCGCTACGAGCAGTTGCAGCGGATTGGAATGTCTCAATGCGGTTTTCGCGTGGGGATAGAGTTTTTTTAGCCCAGCCGTAATCTCCGCTGTGCGTTTCGTTTTGTCGGCCTTGGATTCTCTGAGCATGGAGAGGTTTTTCAATTCGACGCCGGTATTGTAGCAGGTCTTGTTTCGACCGCTCCGATGGCGACTTTTGCAAGGTATTCGTTGATTTTTTCGGCAGCCTTTCGTCCTGATGCGATTGACGTGGCGACGTAGGATGGACCCGTAACCAAATCGCCGGCGGCGAAGACGCCTGAAACGCCGGTGGCGAAGGACTTCGTTAAGATGCCCCCACGCTCGTCGGTCGCAAGGTTCAACTGTTCGGCTATGGATTTCGGCACGACGGGGTCGAACCCCATCGCCAGAAGCGCGACATCGACATTCAGCCTAAAATCGCTTCCGGGGACGGCCTCTATTACAGGCCCTTTGGTCGAAGGCTTCCATGCGACCTGGACGGCTTCCAGGGATGTAAGATTTCCGTCTCCACCGAAGGCTTTGGTCGAAACGCACCATCGGCGGTGAACGTTGGGCTGTTCGCTAACACCTGTCTGCAGCAGGTTTTCTGTCTTCACCAATGCCGGCAGGATTTCCAGTTGATGGACTTCCTTTGCGCCTTGAGCGATAGCGACCTCAACGCAGTCATCGCCGGTCAGCCCGCCGCCGATAACGGCGACGACCTTATTTTTAACGTTGATTACGGGCGGCACAGCCTTCGAGCCTGTGCCGCCAATGTTGCCGTTGCGCAGGAACTCGATGCCGAACCGGACGCCTCGCATTTCCCGCCCCGGGATTTTGAGATCCTTAGGCTGGGCTGCGCCGACTGCCAGAAGGACCGCGTCGAACTGCTTTTTCAATTCGGCGGCGGAGATGTCTTTACCGATTTCCACGGACGTTCGGAACTTCACGCCCTCTGCGGAAAGTTGCTCAACGCGGCGGTCGATGAGTTCGGCTTCCAGCCGCCACGGCGGGATTCCGTATCGCATCAGTCCGCCGGCATGGGCTTCGGCCTCAAAGACGGTTACGTCATGTCCGGCGCGGGCGAGTTGCTGAGCAGCGGCCAGGCCCGCCGGACCCGAACCGACAACGGCGACCGTTTTGCCCGTTTTCTCGGCTGCGGGGGCCGGCACAATCCAGCCTTCGCGGACGGCGCGGTCTGCAATCTGTCGCTCGATATCTCTGATTCCGACGGCGAAGCCGCCGAAGTTCCGCTTGCACGCGCTTTCGCAAAATGCCGGGCATATCCGCGAGGTAATCTCAGGGAAGTTGTTCGTCTCGAACAGTTTTTCGGCTGCTTCGCGCCATCGCTCTCCGCGGGCAAGTTCGACCCACTGCGGGATTTGGCTTTCCAGCGGACACGCCTCTTCCCGGCATCGGGGAACAGAGCAGTCCATGCACTGCGCCGATGAGAGTTTGACGAGTTGCCGCTGATATTCCTCGTCTGTCGTATATGCGAACTCCGCGACGACGCCCTCGTATTTCCGGAGGAATTCGTATTTGTCCTTGTGCCATCCGGGAAGGAGTTTTCGCAGGTATCGGCTGCGCTTGAGGATATGGAGCATCCAGTCATAGACCGTCATGCTCATATTCCATTCCCAGGGTCCGATCTTCATTTTCCAGTGCCAGAGGTGGCGATAGGAGATTTTGTCTCCGTTGGCGGTGTTGACGTCGTATTTTTCGCGGTCGCGCGCGTATTTTTCATGGCTGGTGGACAGTTCGGCCAAGAAGACGCCGTCTTTTATGAGCATTGCATCGGCAAGGTTGCAGATGACGGCGCGGGTCGCGGCGAAGGCGAAATCGGCGGTGTCTTTTTTGTAAGTTCCAGCCACAGCCTGTGCGTAACGCAGGGCGTAATCCGGACCGCCCCAGCGGAGCAGGTCATACAGGCGGACGACGATTGCCTGTTTATCGGTTTCTTCCAGTTCCGAGGCGGTTTCCATGACGCGGGCCGACATCTCCCGCAGGGCCTCGGAAATCTCCTGTCCCTTGCGGTATCGGCGGACAGTGCAGCGGCATTTTTCTTCAAGTTCCTTTTTCCAGGTAGCCCGCTTCGGAGCGCCGAGGAACAGGTCCGGCTGGACGACGAGTTTACGCCCCATGTTAAATGCGTAGAGGTTCTTTCGTAAATCGGCGCGGATGGTGTCCTTGATGGCCCATGCCATCGAGTGCATCGAGACGGGTATCATTCCTTTCTGGAAGGCGAAGCCCAGCATCATGATGTTGGCGTATATCTTGCTTCCGAGGTATTTCTCGCATATTCGTGAGATATTTCGTGCGAGGAAATCGTCGCTGCTCGTATTGTTTCTGATGATTTGTTCGAGTTCGTCCGGGTCGAAATATTCCTGGCCGCTCAAAAGTTCCGGGATGGTTGCGGTCTTGTCGGTGTTGACGACGGCGGCGGTTCGGTCCGGCGAGGCGATTCGCGCTCTGCCTGTCGGGTCGATTGTCCTGGCGGCCTCCAGTATGTCCAGACCGATCAGCAGGTCGGCCTTTCCGTAAGGGACAATTGCGGTTGTCGGTTTTCCGGAGACATTATAGGCGACCTGGCTGACGATCCCGCCGCTGCGAATTGCCAGACCCTTTTTGTCCAGGAAGAGCACGTCGTATCCTTCCTTGTGCCCTGCCCGGACGAGTATGGTTGTGGCTACGCCGCATCCCATTCCGCCGACGCCGGCAATGCAGCATCGCCATAGTCCTGCGAGGGGGCGTTTTTGCGGTTCGGGTATATCGTCCAGCCCCAGTTCCGGAACTCGCGATCTGGGAGTCGCTTTGCGTTTGATAGTAACCCGCTCGAGGGCTGAACACGCCCCGATCCGCTCGCATGCGCCGTCATCGACGCACCAGGTCAGGTCTGTGTCCATCTTCGGACCGTAGGGGGTCTGAACGTGCTTCAGACCCGGACATCCTGTAATCTCCGTGCATGCCAGGCAGAAGCGGCAGATTTCATGGTTTATATTCATGTGCCGCCAGGCCGGTAGAAAACCGTCCCGGCGAATGATGGTCCGTTCCATCCGGCGCTTTCGCCGCATCCGCGTGATACCGCATTCCTTGTCGGCGATGATTATCTTCACCCCGTCGGCGAGGAACGTTTCAGCCAGCAGTTGCCCGTACTCCTCGCGTCGTTCCGGGTCCACACGTGCGATCAGCGCTTCGCCGGTCAGGTCCATTGACCGAACGATCCTCTCAATGTCCTGTACGGGTGTGGTCATGCCGACGACGTCGTACTCCACGCCGGGGGTGGGCTGATGACCGGTCATTGCGGTGGTGCGGTTGTCCAGAATTATAAAGGTTATGTCCTGTCCAAGTTTGATCGCCTGCGAGATGGCGATCTGCCCGGAGTGGAAGAAGGTCGAGTCGCCCATGAAGACAACCTGCTTGTTGGTGATGAACGGGTCGGTCCCGCTACCGGTCCCGCCGCCGAGCCCCATTCCGGAGTAATCGTGCATCAGCGGCGTAGTCGGCGGGAACATCAGCATGGTGTAGCATCCGGTGTCGCCGTGGAACATCAGATCGACAGGACCGCAGCCGTGGGTCTTCGCCATATAGACCGGGTCCATGAAGCGTTTCTTGATCTGGAGGCACAGACTTGACGTATCGCGGTGGGGGCAGCCCGGGCAGAAGGTCGGAATGCGGGGCGGCAGTTTGCCGACGTCCCGCTGCCCCGTCGCTTCGATCGTCTCGAACTCGCGCTGGAGGGTCTGCGGGACGGTAATCTTCGCTCCGGCGACTTCAACACGCTTCAGTAGTTCTGTAAGGCGTTCGATGATGATCGAGGGGTGCAGCCCGCGTATCGAGGGGATACCATCTGCTCCACCGGGGAATTTCTTTCCCCAGACCTCCGTTTGTCCGCTCGGTCTGCCCGCCTGCCTGGCCTGGAGGATGACCTCGCATATCTGCTCCTCCATGAACCCCCTGCGCTCCTCGACGACGACGATCCGCTCACACCGGTCGGCAAATTGTTCGACAAGTTCGGCGTCGATGGGGTAACTCATCCCGAATTTCAGGATGGGGAACTCGCCGAGCAGTTCCATCTCACTCATGGCCTGGAGCAGGTACGCATGCGCCAGCCCGCTGGCGACGAAGCCGAAGCCCTTGCGGACTTCGGATGGATAATCGATGCGGTTCAGCCCCAGGCGGCTTGCCTCTCGGACGGCCCGCGCCTGACGCTCGGCCATGTTCGCCTCCTGCCACCAGGTCCTGGGGGGTAGAAGGACGTACTTGTCCAGGTTAATCGCATCCGTCTCCAGCGACATCTTCTGATGCGTGGTCAGGCTGGGATACTGGTTGGGACGACATATGACCGACCCGCCGCCGTCGGCGAGGTTGTTGGTCAGCATGTAGCCCATGTACAACTCCGAGGCTGCGGAGATTTTGAACGCGAGGTTGACGAAATCCTTCACCTCCGGGGGCGTGGACGGTTCGAGTGTAGGGATGAACAGGTGTTTCGAGATGTATCGACTGTCGGCGGCGACCTGGGTGGAGTCGCTCCAGGGGTCGTCGCCATAGACGACGATGGCCCCGCCGGCAGGGTCTGCACCGGCCAGGTTCCCCAGCGCCAGGGCGTCGGCGGCGACGTGGACGCCGACGGACTTCATAACAATCATCCCCCTGCATCCTGCTACCTGCGAACCGTTGAGCATTGCTGCGGCCAGGGCTTCGTTATTGTTGATTACCGCGCGGATGCCCTTTTCGTTCAGCAGGTCCTTTATCAGGGCCAGCGAATCGAAGAAGCCGGAAACGGGGCTTCCGGGATACCCGCCCAGCAGGTGCACGCCGCCGTCGGTCTCCAGGGCGCCCTTAAGGAGCAGTTCGTTTCCTGTAAATACATCAGGGCCGTCCCCGGCCAGAAATCTTGGATCAACTTTCATGGTCGCACTATTCTACGATACCGGACCTGTTCAGTGAAACCTTTTTGATTGATGGGTGTTTGACAGACTGGCTGGTTGAGGTACTATTCTTCCCCATACGAAGACGGGAGGCCGCAATGGCGACGAAGACGTGGGCGTGGTTGACGGATTCACTGCACAGACTCCAGCCGGACAGCCCGCCCCGAACTGGAAAGATTTTTCGCCTTCATGCCGCTCGTGGCGAGCGGTTTTCCTGCCAGTTGGGCGTTTGCGCATCCGGCAGCGACGCGCCGGTTACGGTGCGCCTCTCATGTAAGCCCGACAGCGGCATCGGCGTCCGCATCCGCCGGGTCGGCTATGTGCCCGTACCCCATTACAACACGCCCGTAATCGACGGGCATCACGAAGGAACTCTGCCGGGATACGTGGGCGACCCGCTGTTCGAGGAAGACAGTCTTCTGCTCTGGCCCGGCGAGACAGCGGCGTTCTGGTTGACGATCGACGTTGACCGCATATGCCGAACCGGTTCGCGAAAGGTCTTACTGGCGGCGGATTTCGGCGGGCAGGTCCGCCGAAGTGAACTCATCGTTCAGGTCCACGACATAACGCTTAAGCAGCGGAAGGGCTTTCCCGTTACCAACTGGTTTTACGCCGATGCGCTGTGCGACTTCTACGGCGTCGAACCGTTCTCGGACGGTTTCTGGCCGATCTTCCGGCGATACGTCTGCGACATTGTCGCACACGGACAGGATATGCTCTATGTGCCGGTCTTCACACCGCCGCTGGACGGCGTGAAGCGCCCCACGCAGTTGCTTAAGGTCCGCCGGCGGGAAGAGGGGCGATACGCCTTTGATTTCGCCGACGTGCGGAAGTGGATTCGCACCGCCGGGGCCTGCGGCATCCGCCATTTCGAGTTCAACCACCTCTTCACGCAGTGGGGCGCTGCCGACGCGATCAGAATCTATCATGGACAGGGGGCAGACGAACGGCTGCTCTGGCGGCCGAAAACACCCGCGACGGGTAAGACGTATCGGACCTTCCTTGCCCAATATCTTCCGGCGCTGAAGCGGTTTCTGCGGCTGGAGGGCATTATGGACCGCTGCTTCTTTCACCTTTCCGACGAACCTCACGGGCCTACCCATCAGGCCAACTACGCCAAAGCACGGGCATTGCTGACCGAACTTGCCCCATGGATGAAGGTGATGGATGCGCTGAGCGAAGTTGAATTCGCCCGTGAAGGGCTGGTCGATATGCCCATCCCCCAGATAAGCACGGCTTGGGAATTCCTGGCTTCGGACATCCCATGCTGGGTGTATTTCTGCTGCAATCCTCGCGGCAGATACCTTAATCGGCTGATGGATACGCCCCTGGCGAAGATTCGCATGAGCGGCTGGCTGTTCTATCGCACCGGCGCTCACGGCTTTCTGCACTGGGGATACAATTATTGGTACAAGCGGAAAAGCCGGCAGTTAATCGACCCGTTCACCGTCAGCGATGCTTGCGCCGCGCCGGAATGGTCTTACGGCGACACATTCATGGTCTATCCAGGCCCGACCGGGCCGATTGATTCGGTGCGGTGGGAGGTATTCGCCGAGTCGCTCCAGGACTACGCCCTGCTGCAAACGCTCGGCGTGGACCGGAACGACAGATTGCTGGCGGCAATCCGCGACTATGATGACTTTCCCTTCTCGCCGGCGTGGATCGCCAACGCCCGGCGAAAACTCTTCACCTAGTCCCTGATTCCTGGTCCCTCTTTGTGATGCGGGCTTCTTCCCCAGTGTAGTTTGTCGATAAGCGTCCTGAAGAAGGTCCCGCCGGGGTTGGAGACGATCCTTGCTGCCCATGCGGCGCGGCGGATTTCGACGGTCTGACAGGCCTGTATGGGTACCGAGACCTGTCCGTCGATGACCAGCGTGGTTCCTGGGTTCAGCCGGTCGGCTGTGATGCTGATGGTCGCGTCGCCGCCGACAACGACAGGCCTCATCGCCAGCGTGTGCGGCGCCACCGGCGTGATGACCATCGCTTTCAACGACGGTTCGAGAATGGGTCCGCCGGCAGACAGGTTGTAGCCGGTCGAACCGGTGGGCGTTGCGACGACCACACCGTCGCCCATAAAGGTTGCGATGCAGTCCTCGCCGCGATTGACGCATAGTTCGATCATGCGGAAGGGCGCGCCGGCCGAGATTGCTACGTCATTGGCCGCCAGGGATGAAAAAGCGTCTTTACCGCCGATAAGGGCGACCTGGAGCATCATCCGCTCGACGGGCTGGACTTTCCCTGCCAGTACCGCATCCAGGTGCTCCTGCATCTGCTTTACGCTGAAGTCGGCCAGGAAGCCGAGTTTGCCCATGTTCACGCCCATCATGGGGATTCCCGTCGGCGCCACCCGACGGGCAGAAGCCAGAAGCGTCCCATCTCCGCCGAAAACTATGCACAGGTCCGCTTTAATACCGGCGAGGTCTTCAGCGCCCGGCACGTTGATTACGCCGACAACTTCCGCATGCTCGGCAAACCAATGCCGAAGCGACTCGACCCGCTCGGCGACGCCGGGCTTGGCCATATTGACGATGATGAGGATACGCTTATCAGGCATGGCGGCATAGTAACATAAACAGGGATTTGGGACTAGGGATTTGGGACTAGGGATTTGGGACTAGGCATTAATACTGCAATGCCACTTGTATCAGGTCCGAAGGGCCGGTGGATAGTAGCCGGGGACGACAGTCCCCGGAAAATGGCCGAAAATATTTAGTCCCGAAGGGACGATGGAGATAATGTATGAATATCTTTTTCTGCAAAAGGGTTTTCCGACGCCCCCTTGGGGCTGGTCTGGTGGCGCTGTCGAAAACCGGGGGCTGAACGCCCCCGGCTACTGTCCGTTGGCCCTTCGGGCCAAAACAAAGTTGCAATTTTGGGCGATGGTAATACACTCAGGCACGATGAAGGTTGTGGCAATCATCCCTGCGCGGTACGGTTCGACCCGTCTTCCGGGCAAACCGCTGCTGAATGCGACGGACAAACCGCTGATTCAGCATGTGGTTGAAGCCGTCAGGCTGGCTGAACGAATTGGGGCGGTCTATGTCGCCACCGACGATGAGCGGATCGCCGGGGCGGTTCGTGGCTTCGGCGGCGAGGTGATTATGACGGCTGCCGATCATGTAAGCGGCACGGACCGCCTGGCGGAAGCCGCCGAGAAGATAGGCCTGGGCGACGACGACATCATTGTCAACGTCCAGGGCGATGAGCCGGAGATGTCGCCCAGCCACATCGACCGCATGGTGTCATTGCTGATTGATTCGGACTGCCCGATGGCGACGCTGGCGGCGCCGCTTGACGCCGCCGACGCCGGAAAATCCGACAACGTCAAGGTTGTCCTTGCCTCCGACGGTTCGGCCATGTATTTCTCCCGCGCGAAAATCCCTCACGACCGCGACGGTGGGGGGGGCGAATACCTGCTGCACCTGGGTATTTATGCATATCGCAAAGAGTTCCTGCTGAAATTCGCCGCCATGCCGCCGACGCCGGCAGAGCAGACCGAAAAACTCGAACAGTTGCGGGCTTTGGAAAACGGGCATCGCATCGCAGTGGCCGTGGTCGAATCGGCTGCACCCGGTATAGACACAGCCGACGATTACGCCGCGTTCGTGGCGAGGATGAAAAACCGTTGAGGGATTCGAGTGGTTGCTTTTTCGCCTTCAACGGGGTATCTGTAGTATTTGATTGATTGAACAGAGGAGCAGATATGGGTAAGGAAGCATCTCAAGAGGGCGATAAGCCCGAAATTGTCGTCGATGAGGACTGGAAGTCGCAGGCAGAGGTTGATAAGCGGAAGCTGGCCGAGGTTGAGGAGTCCGCATCGACCGGCGATGAAGCGGCGGGACATGACCCAAGGGCGATGCCGAAGGCGAGTTTCGGCGTCCTTATTTCCAGCCTGGTTACGCAGATACTCTTTGCGCTCGGCGCTATCGAAGACCCGCATACCCAAAAGCGCTATCTGGACCTGTCCTTGGCCAAGCATAATATCGACATGCTTTCCGTCCTGGAAGAAAAGACGAAAGGCAACCTGACGGAGCAGGAGAAGAAGATGCTGGACTCCGCCCTTTACGAGGTGCGTATGGCGTACGTTCAGGCGGCCCAGGCAGGGGGAGGTTGATTATGCAGATTGCCCGGACGGTACTGGCGGCGATGTTCCTTGTGGTTGCAGGTCTGGCGATAACGGGCTGCGGCACATCGGCAGCCTTTCCGTTCAATTACGACACCGTCTGGAACGCCGCCGTCGGCGAGTCTATTGTCTGGCGCCCCGACCTGATTGACGATCAACAGCGCCCGTACCGAGTTTCCGCCACGAAGACCGACTTGGCGACCGGAACGGAACTGAAGTACGAACTTGAGGTCGCAAACGACCTCAACCCCTTCGCCCGCAGGCCCAGCACTCGGGTCTATGTCAGCATGCGCCAGACCAAACCCAGGCGGGTAAGATTTACACAAATGGAAAAAGAGTTTCTCGGAAAAATCGCCGAGCGCCTGACCACAATATCCCCGTCGCCGGGGTGAGAAAAAATTATTTCGGTCTCGTCTTTGAGGGCTTATTCTGTAATGGTAAATGAACAGCAACATCGCGAGGAAATCTGTCGAGTCGGACGCCGGCTTTATGAGAAGAACTTCATTGCCGCCAACGCGGGCAATATCTCCGTCCGCATCGGGCGGGGGCGGTTTCTCTGCACGCCGACAATGATCTCCAAAGGCTTCATGGACCCGGACGACATAGCCGTGGTCGATGACGACGGCAGGCAGGTTTCAGGCCGGCGACAGCGGACATCCGAAGTCCTTCTGCATATGGCGATATATCGCGAACTGCCGGATGTCAAAGCCGTTGTTCACGCCCATCCGCCCCATGCGACTGCCTATGCGGTCGTCGGCGAGGAACTGCCCGCAGGCGTCCTTCCGGAGGTGGAGATATTCCTCGGTAAAATCCCCATCGCCGATTACGAAACTCCCGGCGGCGAAGCCCTGGCCGGAAGCGTCCTGCCGCACATCCACGACGGGGTCAGTACGATTCTCCTTGCCAATCACGGCGCTGTCGCGTTCGGCCCGACACTCCAGCAGGCCTGGTTCCATATCGAGATGCTCGAACAGTACTGCCACATCCTTACCATTGTCCGACAGGTCGGTCGAGTCAGGTCAATTCCCGCCGACAAGATGGC